>JBDSBP010000278.1:0-11268 GCA_039921525.1 Chitinophagaceae bacterium
GAGCTTCAATGGCAAAACCGGTAGGTTTGAATTTAATAATAAGTTCTGCAACGCGGTTATGAATCAATTCCAGTCTTTCATAAGCATCCCTCTTAGGATTAAGTTTCAGTACGCTCATCTCTAATAAAATGATCTTGTTATCTTTTATTTCAATGATCCCATAACCCATCACAAGCGTACCGGGATCAATGCCTAAAATTATTTTTGACGGCTTTTGCAAAGAGGAGGCTATTTTTGAACGAGCAAATGCTGCGTTTGAACAAAAATATCAAAATCTTTCTCAATTACTTCCTCGGACCCATATTGTTTATCTGGTTAACACTTTCTATCTATCATCAAATCAAAAATCAACCTCACCTTGACTTATCCTGGTTAAAAATAAAATATGCGCTGAATGGAGAACAACACTGGATGTTTTGGGTTGTTTTATTCTTAATGGTGGTGAACTGGGGAATTGAAGCGCGAAAGTGGCAGGTTTTACTGAAATCCCTGGAATCGATAAGTTGGTGGAAGGCATTTAAAGCAACGGTGGCCGGTGTAGCATTTGCAATCAATACGCCTAACAGAATTGGAGAATACGGAGGGCGGGTTTTATATCTCCAGGGAAGAAACCGGATCAGAGCAGTTTCCTTAACACTCGTAGGAAGCATCAGCCAATTCCTGGTTACATTGATGGCCGGTTGCGGAGGTTTGATTTTTTTGTTAAATATTTCCGAATCTTCACCAACACTACCGAAATCAGGGCCGTATTTTCTCTGGATAAAGGTGATATTGTGTCTTATTAGTGTAGCTTCCATTTTAGGATTGATGGTTTATTTCCGTTTAGCGTGGCTGGTAAAAATAATCGATAAAATTCCGGCCTTTTATAAATTGGCTACACATATTAGTGTTGTGGAAGACCTTAGCTTTGCAATTTTATTACGTGTTTTAAGTTTATCATTCTTTAGGTACGGTGTGTTTGTAATTCAGTACATTCTAATGCTAAAGCTAATGCAGGTAGAGGTAACAGTATGGCAGGCTTTTTGGCTGGTTAGTGTGTTGTTTTTAGTGCTGGCTGTGGTGCCAACAATTGCGTTGGCGGAGATCGGAATACGGGGGAAAATAAGCCTGGAATTATTTGGGTTATTTAGTATAAATAATATTGGAATAATTTCAGCATCGGTAGGAATCTGGTTCATTAATCTCGTTATTCCTGCTTTACTAGGCAGTATATTAATTTTACGAATCAAAATCTTTAAAAATAAATGAGGCGTACACTTTTGAGTATCCTGCTTTTATTGGTGTTTTCCCTATGTTTAAATGCAGGAGATGATTTCTGTGGCCTCCGCAACAATACTTTTAAGTCTGGCGAATCGCTGACCTTTAAAGTTTTTTATACTTTGGGTATATATGTTCCCGCAGGTGAAGCCGTTATCACCGTTAACCTGGAGCGATTGAATAACAGACCGGTTTATCATATTAACGCAGATGGCAAAACCTTTAGTTTTTATGATGGCTTTTTTAAAGTTCGTGATAAATACGAGTCGTTTATAGATACGGCCACTTTGCAGCCTTTAAAATTTATCAGGAATGTTTATGAAGGAGGGTATAAAAAATATGAGAATGTTACATTCAACCAAACGACAAACACTGCTATCAGTACGGAAGGAACAACCAAAGTACCTAATTGCATCCAGGATGTGTTAAGCTCCCTCTATTATGCCCGCAACATTGATTTTAATAATCACAAAGTAGATGATAAAATTCCCTTTGCCATGTACCTGGGTAACGAGGTTTTTAATTTATATATCCGCTATCTGGGAAAGGAAACCATAAAAACAAAATATGGTAAGTTTAATGCCATTAAGTTCAAGCCGCTACTGATCAAAGGAACTATTTTTGAAGGCGGTGAAAAGATGACCGTTTGGGTAAGTGACGATTCAAATCATATTCCTCTCCGTGTTGAAAGTCCTATTAGTGTGGGCAGTATTAAAGTTGATATGATGGAATGCCGTAATCTTCGTTATCCTTTAAGCTCGCTGATTAACCTGAGATAGATATTATTATCGCCATGATTAATTGAATTGTAAGACTGGGGCCTTTCCATAAATACAATCAAACTTCGTCCAACCGGAACATTTCTTTAGCCCTGATCCCTTTTTCCGTAACCTGCAATGTGCAGCATTCATTAACAGGGTCATGTTCAAAGTAAAGAATGTAATCGCCAGCTACCGCATCAGTTAAGAACTTCTTTTTCTCTTTCATCGATTCCAAAGGTCTAGTATCATAGGCCATCACGTAAGGAATGGGAATATGCCCTATCGATGGTAACAGATCCGCCATAAAAATTATTTGTTTTCCTTTATAAGTTACCTGGGGCAGCATCATAGCCTCGGTATGGCCGAATGCAAATCGAATAGTAATGTTATCACCGAATGAAAATCCTTCTTTAGTCGGGATCGTTTTTAACTTGCCACTCTCCCTGATAGGTAAAATGTTTTCTTTCAGGAAAGAAGCCCGCTCCCTGTCATTTGGTTCGGTAGCCCATTTCCAATGATCTTCGTTACTCCAGAACACGGCGTTTTTGAATGCAGGAATTAGCTGCTTACCCTGGCGGGAAATGCAACCCCCGCAATGATCGAAATGAAGGTGTGTTAAAAAAACATCGGTTATGTCATCCCTTTGAAAACCGTGTTTCGCCAGCGAGCGATCCAGGTTATCCTCGCCGTGTAAGTAATAATGCCCGAAAAATTTCGCATCTTGCTTATCTCCCATTCCACTATCCACGAGTATCAAACGATTACCATCTTCTATCAATAAGCAACGCATAGCCCAGGAGCAAAGATTATTTTCATCAGCAGCATTTAATTTATTCCATATGGTTTTAGGAACCACACCAAACATGGCGCCACCATCTAATTTAAAATAGCCGGCATTTATGGAGTAAAGATTCATAATGAGATAGATAATTTTTCCAGTTGCTTTTGTTTTGCTAAAGTATTGAACAGAAGGATTAAGCCAACAACAAAGAATAAAGTTAGCGCTAATATAGAATGTTTCATAGACTCCGTGAGTTCTGTTATCAGTCCAAAGCTGAACATGCCGATTACAATGGCAATTTTTTCTGTTACATCGAAAAAGCTAAAATATGAAGTTGTGTCTTTTGTAACGGGCATCAATTTGGAGTATGTAGAACGACTAAGAGATTGTATGCCACCCATAACCAGCCCCACAATGGCAGCCAGGATATAAAAATAGATTTCAACTTTTACCTGGTGCTCGTGAAGCGTTGAAATATAGTAAGCGCCTATACAAACGCCGATCCATATTATAACAACCACAATCAACGTTTTGATATTTCCAAATTTGTCAGACAACCTTGCCATGGTCCAGGCGCCAATGATGGCTACCAGCTGTATAATCAGGATAGTTAAAATAAGTTTGCCTGTAGGTAAATTAAGGGCTTTGCTTCCAAATAAAGTCGCCACCAGCATAATCGTTTGAACGCCCATGTTATAAAAGAAAAAAGAAAGCAGGAATCTTTTTAATAATGGCTGATGAGATAATTCTGAGAGCACTTTTTTCAACTCTATGAAACCATTTGAAAGTACATTATATTCGGGCCTGTGCGCCGCGGGAACGCCTTTTGGTAAACGGAATAAAGTAATTTGTGCAAAGCCGAACCACCAGATCCCAACCATTAAAAAAGAAAAACGTGGTGGCAGGGTGCTGTCATTTTCCATTCCAAACCATTCGGGTTTAAATACAAATACAAAACAGATCAGCTGCATCAAAACGCTGCCAATATAGCCCATGGAAAACCCTTTGGCGCTTACTGCATCACGTTGCTCGGGTGGTGCTATTTCGGGTAGGTAAGAATTGTAAAAAACAATGCTGCTCCAAAATCCAACGCAAGCAATAATAGAACAAATGATTCCAATATAAAGACTGTCGAGGTCTTTAAAAAAATATAGGCCGGCACAACCCAAACTTCCCATAGTGCAGAAGAAACGAAGAAAAGATTTCTTGTTACCCTTGTAATCGGCTATGGAAGATAAGACGGGCGACATGAAGGCAACAATTAAAAATCCAAGTCCCAGCACATAATTATATAGAGAACTGCTTTCAAATGATCTTCCCAAAAATTTAACCTGGTCAATGGTGGCAGGATTATTATCGTCTGTAATGGCAGCATAATAAGCCGGAAAGATAGTAGACGTTATAACCAGGTTATACACGGAATTAGCCCAATCGTACATTGCCCATCCATTAATAACTTTTTTGGAAGAAGTCTGCATATGTAAATGGTTACAATTGAAAGGGTTTATGCTATCGGCTATCGGCTATCAGCTATCAGCTATCAGCTATCAGCTATCAGCTATCAGGTTGAAAATAACGATCAAAATACACATTATTATATTATGAAAAAACTTGTTGCCCAATTATTTCAAAACATATAAATTAGTATAAAGCCGATAGCCGATAGCTGATAGCTGATAGCCGATAGCTGAAAGCTATTCTATCACCCCCTGGTAAATCAATATCAATAAAATGATACCGGCTATTATGCGATAATAACCAAATAACTTAAATCCGTGTTTCTGTAAAAATTCAATGAAGAATTTGATAGCGATCATTGCTACAATAAAAGCAACCACGTTTCCAATTACGAGAAGTTTGATTTCTTCAGCATGAATAAACTTGTAGCCTTTTAAAAGTTTATAACCAGTTGCTGCGCACATGGTAGGAACAGCCAGGAAAAAAGAAAATTCCGCAGCAAGCTTTCTTGTTAATTTCTGTTGCATGCCGCCGATAATGGTGGAAGCGCTCCGGCTTACGCCCGGTATCATGGCAATACATTGCCATACACCAATCATGAAAGCACGCGTATAGGAAATGTTTTCCTCGGTTTCAATAGTATGTGTAGTAAATACTTTATCGATAAATAATAAGATAATCCCGCCGACTAATAAAGTAATAGCAACAGTTAAGGGGCTTTCTAATAAGGCATCTATTTTATCTGAAAATAAAAAACCCAGTAACAGCGCAGGAACGACAGCAATAATCAGCTTTACATAAAAATGCCATCTTTTAAAATCAAAGAATTTCTTCCAGTATAATACAACAACCGCCAGTATGGCTCCCAACTGAATGGCGACTTCAAATAATTTAGTAAATGGGTCCTTCTCTATATGAAGCAGTGAACTAGTAATGATCATATGCCCGGTGGAAGAAACAGGTAGAAATTCGGTAATACCTTCAACAATTGCAATTATAACAGCCTCAAAGATATTCATAACAGGTAGGTTGGCTATTCAGGGAAATTGTACAAATGAAATTAAAAAACGATGGAGAGCATCGCAATCGCACCAATCAATAATTATTTAGCTGACTTTCGGTTTTTTAAAGATGGCAAATACTTCAAGACCTAGCCCGATTACAATAAGGATCGGAGCGATAGTGATACGGGTGGTGCTGTAAACTTCTTTCTGATCAAATACGTTGGGATCATTGCTTTTACCTCCACTCATTACCATCATTCCAATGGCAATCACAATCAATCCCACTAACATCAGGATATAATTTTCTTTAATAAACAGGGGCTTATTATCCATATGACTGATAGGTTGGTTTACCGGTGCGGTTCTGGAGTTTGGAGCAATTACTGTAGCGGGTTTATTTGTAGTAACGGTAGTTTTCTTTTCAATCATTTTCAGGAATTTATCACGCAATATAAATAATAATGTTCAATGCCGGCCCCCAGCCAGTTTCGCGGACTGTTTGTCTAACTCAATAAAGATCATCCAGTTTCATTTTCAGGTATTTTATAACGCTCCTATGCGTACTGAACAAAGATATCAGTATGCCTAATATTACAATACCCACGGCCAATATACTCATTAACCATGGATCTCTCATCGCTTTTAACTCGGGTAAAAGGTTCTCTGCCGCAATAACCAGGGCGGTTATACCCACTAGCGCAATGATACCACTGATAGCACCATTTACAATAGCGCGGGAATCCATTGGCCTGGCAATAAACCATCGGGTTGCCCCAACCATTTGCATGGTCTTGATCAGGAAGCGGTTGCTAAACATGGCCAGTTTAATAGTATTGTCGATTAAAACAATCACTACCAGGCATAAAACTATTGCGATGCCTAACAAAATCAAGCCGACTTTTCTAACGTTCATGTTCAGGTTGTTGACAAGCGATTTTGGGTATTGTACATCGCTCACACCGATATTCTGTTCCAAATCTTTTTGGATGGTGGCAAGGCTATCGCTTTCAACATACTGGTTTTTCAATTTGAAATCTATACTGGCTTGTAAGGGGTTTTCCTGCAACACATTTTTCCAATCTTCATTGCCATCAGCCAAAAATTTCTGTTTGGCCATATCCTTTGTAACGTATTTGTATTCCTTTACGTAAGGTTTTGCAGCAATATACTGCACTAGTGCCGCGCTGTCCTTGGAAGAAATATTTTCACGCAGGTATACTCGCAACTCCACATTCTCTTTAAAATAATCACCCAGCTTGTTGGCATTAATAACAATCCAACCTAATATTCCCAAAATAAATAAAATAAGGGACACTCCCAGGATGGCCATAAAATATGATGGTTGCGAACGTTTGGCTGAACCTTTTCCTATTTCCGTCATGTAGCAATATATTTAGCGTTAGGAGCTAGTTGGAACGGGCAAAAATAATGGAATTATGGGTCGAATGCGTATTTTTGTCCTCCTCTTAACGATTGCATGACAGAAATATTTTGAGCTTTAGGCGTAAAAAAGCAGTTATCTACGAATTTTAAGCCTTCTTTAGCAATTCTGTTAACGATCGACTGCCCAGGCAGGTTGGTAAGAATCAACCTAAAGGATAAGTAATAATACCTTCGGCAGTTTTATCTTGTTTAAAAAGGAGATGGTACTAACATTATTCGCGAAGTAATAAATATTTAAAGAAACACGCAGGCATGGAATACAATTTCAGGAATATTGAACAAAAATGGCAACAGCAATGGCAGGATACGAACGCTTATAAAGTGAGCAATGAATCGGCCAAACCAAAATTTTATGTGCTGGATATGTTCCCTTATCCCAGCGGCGCCGGCTTACACGTTGGCCACCCCCTAGGATACATAGGCAGTGATATTTATAGCAGGTATAAACGATTAAAAGGGTTTAACGTTTTACACCCGATGGGTTATGACAGTTTTGGATTGCCGGCTGAACAATATGCCATCGAACGAGGGCAGCATCCCGCTATTACTACAGATCAGAATATTAAAACATTTCGAAGCCAATTGGATAAAATTGGCTTTAGTTATGACTGGAGCCGTGAACTGAGGACCAGTGATCCATCCTACTACAAATGGACACAATGGATATTTCTGAAATTATTCAATTCCTGGTACAACAGAAGTTTGCATAAAGCAAGGGATATATCAAACCTTATCTTAGTATTTGAAAAAGAAGGCAACGGTTCTGTCGGAAAGCATGGGGGTATCTCTATTTTTATCAGCGAAGAGTGGATGGCTTTCAATGAAAAGCAGCAACAAGAGATATTAATGAATTACAGGCTTGCCTTTTCATCGTTTGGGGAAGTTAACTGGTGCGAGGCGTTGGGTACGGTATTAGCCAATGATGAAGTAGTGAACGGTGTAAGTGAACGTGGCGGGTTCCCGGTTATCAAAAAGAAAATGCGCCAGTGGTATCTTCGCATCACCGAATACGCCGATCGGTTGCTGGAAGGGTTAGAACATGTTGAGTTTACCGAATCATTAAAAGAACAACAACGCAACTGGATTGGCAAAAGCCAGGGAAGTGAAATAGTGTTTGACATAAAAGGTGTGGGCGATAATAAAAAACTCAGGGTGTACACTACCAGGCCCGATACCATTTTTGGAGTAGACTTTATGGTAATAGCTCCCGAACATGATTTGGTACCACAGATTACCACTCCAGAACAACAGGAAGCTATTAATCAATACCTCAACTACGTTAAAAGTCGAAGCGAAAGGGAACGCCTGACCGAAGTTAAGCAAATAACGGGTTGTTTTACCGGCGCCTACGCTCTCAATCCTTTTGATGGCAAAGAAATTCCGATATGGATTGCTGAATATGTGTTAGCCGGATATGGCACTGGTGCCATCATGGCGGTGCCTTGCGGCGATCAGCGGGATTTTAGTTTTGCCAACCATTTTGATATACCTATAACTAATATTATCGGAAGCTATTTTAATGGAAGCGAAGCCAATCCCACCAAAGAAGCTGTGCTTGAAAATTCGGGTTTCCTCGATGGTCTGGTGATGAAAGATGCTATGGAAGTGGCTATTACCAGGTTGGAAGAATTGGGCATAGGAAAAAGACAGGTTAACTACCGGATGCGCGATGCAGGCTTCAGCCGGCAGCGTTATTGGGGAGAGCCATTTCCTATTGTATGGAAGGATGGCATTGCTTGCCCGTTACCTGAAAATGAACTGCCCCTGGAATTACCTTATGTAGACAAATATGGTCCCGGCCATGAAGGCGAAGGGCCGCTGGCAAATATTACCCATTGGGTAAACCTGCCGGATGGTGGTAAAAGAGAAACCAGCACCATGCCCGGGTATGCCGGTAGCAGCTGGTATTTTCTCCGTTACATGGATCCTTTTAATGATAATGAATTCTGCAGCCGGAAAGCATCAGATTACTGGAAGCAGGTGGATCTTTATATAGGAGGAACGGAGCATGCGGTCGGCCACTTATTATACAGCAGGCTATGGACTAAAGTGTTATTTGACCTGGGATTTATTGGTCATGATGAACCCTATAAAAAATTGCTGAACCAGGGAATGATACAAGGTTCCTCCCGGTTTGTATATCGTATCATGGGTACTAACGAGTTTGTTTCTTTTGCATTGAAGGATAATTACGATACACATGCATTACATGTTGATGTGAATATTGTTGATGGTGTTATATTGGATACCGAAGCATTCAAAACATCGAAACCGGAATACGCTAATGCTGAATTTATTCTTGAAGATGGAAAATATGTCTGTGGTATTGAAGTGGAGAAAATGAGCAAGAGCAAATTTAACACGGTGAATCCAGATATTTTAGTGGAGAAGTATGGGGCAGATACCTTTCGTATGTACGAAATGTTCCTGGGCCCCGTCGAAATGAGCAAACCCTGGGACACAAAGGGTATCGAAGGCGTACATCGTTTCTTAAGAAAGTTATGGCGTTTATTTTTTGACGAATTAAAAGGAAAGGTGTGGAATACCGATAAAGCCACTGATGCAGAGCTTAAAGTGCTTCATCGTACCATCAAAAAAATAGAAGAAGATACCGAAAAGTTTTCTTTTAATACAGCAGTCAGTGCATTTATGATGTGCGTAAATGAATTGGGCGAGCTTAAGTGTTATAAAAAAGAAGTACTCGAAAAACTATTAATATTGTTGACGCCCTATGCGCCTCATATCAGCGAAGAATTATGGAACCTGTTGGGTAATGAAGGAAGAATATTGGATGCAACCTTTCCTGGTTACGATGGAAAATACCTGGTAGAAACTTCCAAAGAATATCCAGTGTCTGTTAATGGCAGGTTAAGAACCACGATTGGCATATCATTGGATGCTACCCAGGATGAAGTGGAGAAGATCGTACTGGCAAACGAAACTGTGCAAAAATGGCTGGAGGGAAAGCTTCCTAAAAAGATCATCTTTGTTAAAAACAAAATGATAAATATGGTAATATGATTTGTTGAAACCCGGGATGTTTCATATTACTTAAATTTAAGCAGTACTGGTTTTCAAACTATAGAAATTAAAACCAACGTTGAATTTTGAACTGTAAACTTTAAATTAATTTTTGTGGATTATAAGGACTATTATAAAATTTTAGGCGTAGAAAAAACTGCTTCAGCAGCCGATATTAAAAAAGCTTTTCGAAAGCTGGCTGTGAAACATCATCCTGATAAAAATCCGGGTGATAAAAAAGCAGAGGAAAAGTTTAAAGAGATCAATGAAGCGAATGAGGTATTGTCTGATGGGGAAAAGAGAAAAAAATATAATGAATTAGGAGAGAACTGGAAATACTACCAGCAAAATGGGGGAGATACCGGCAATTTCGACAAGAGCAAATGGGGTAATACAGGTCAGCAATTCGGAGGTGGTTTTAACCAGGGAGAAGATGATAGCGCCTTCTCAGATTTTTTTGAATCAATATTCGGCGAAAGGCGTACCACAAACTCCCGCCCCCGGCCAAAGCAAAGCCGATCGAACCGGCGGGGGGAGGATCTGCGGGCCGAGATGGAAATTTCCCTGGAAGATGCCTACCAGGGTGGCAGCAAACAAATTACGTTGGATGGCCAGAAGATCAACCTCAAACTTAAGCCAGGCCTGCGAGACGGGCAGGTGCTCCGTATGAAGGGTAAAGGAAACGAAGGATATAACGGCGGAGAAAATGGCGACCTGTTAATTACAATAATGGTAGGGGAACATCCTCGTTTCAAAAGGAAAGCAAATGACCTGTATTTCGATAATGAGATAGATGTTTACACTGCTATTTTAGGCGGAAAGGCACCTATTGCAACGATGGACAAAACCATACAAATGAATATACCCGCGGGTACTGATAGTGATAAAACATTCCGGCTAAAAGGTATGGGTATGCCTTTATATGAAAATCCGGAAACGCGTGGCGATGCTTTCGTTCGGGTAGTGCTCAAAACACCCAAAAATCTTTCGGCAAAAGAAATAGAACTGTTTAACCAATTAGCAGACTTCAAAAAACAACCGTTATGATTACGCTATATGATCACCTGGACAAGTTTTTGGAAGATGAAAAAGACAGAATCCAACATACTATTCCACTAAATCATTTGGTAAGCGAGCTGATGGATGACCTGGGTTACCTGGATGACACGGATCTTAACACGGCTCTCTTACGCGCTTTCGAGGTATGTTGTACCCTGCAGATTTCTATTCCCACCCACTTTAAAAAAATTTATCGATTCAGTGACAACCGGTTACAGATAGATTGGCAGGTTTCAGATTTGGCTTGCTACTTACTATTGATAAATGGAAACTCCTGCAATCCAAACGTGGCGAGAGCGCAGCTTCGTGCTATTGTTTTTACGAAGAGTCGTTGATTAGGTGCTGTGGCTATAGTCTCTCAGCAATCAATAATTAATGTCATTTAAGGGCTGAGCACAATGTAGGGGCGTTTGTGGGGGCTGGGCTTGCCCCCCCTGACTGCATACGAAACTGCCAGAAAATATGGGAAACGTCTAAAAAATAT
>JBDSBP010000279.1:0-4788 GCA_039921525.1 Chitinophagaceae bacterium
AGCACCAACATTAAGATCAATCTGGGTCTGGGGAATAGGCCACCTTATATTACGCTGAGTAATAAACGCTCCCGGGCATAATGGATTATCATTATATTTTAAAACTCTTTCAAGCAGCTTGCCGGTACGCCGCAAAATAATAAGCCTCCACTCTTCCCCAAAAAGTTCCCTGGCCCTTTCATCTAAAACGTAATCAATATTTACGGCTGCCGCAGATACCGGGGTTGTATGAGACCTTGCCCTGACCTGGTTAATATCAGCCGCAGCTAAAGCAGGATTATTCAGATTAACATACGCTTCAGCCCGCAAGAGCAATGTTTCAGCAAAACGTAAAGCATACCAATCTTTATGAGTAATCCCTCCACCGGACCTGGTTGGCTGTAAAAAATAATGCAATGGATCGGTGAACTTTGTGTGGATGGGAAAAATAATCTTACAAGTATCTGCTATAGGATTAGGGCGAGCCGGACGGTAAAGGCTGAAATCGATTTTTTGTTTATTATAGGCAGAGGCTGGATTGTCGAAATAAAAGTTCCTTTTCAGATTATGTTCCTTATTACGATCATCATTATTCCAATCGCTCAACCATATAGAATAGTAAATAAGGCTGGTGCCACGCTCGTTGGCAGTCGGTCTCCCCAATGTATCAGAATAGCCGGTATAAATGCCGCCAATCAGTTCTCCACGAAATGCTTTAAAGCCATCAGGAGTAAGCCCTATATCAAAATAGCGGGGGCCAAAAATATAGGCACTTGCTATCTGCCCTCCACCTGTTGTAGGAGGCGGCTCGCTCTGAACCACCCACATGGACTCGGAATTTTCCGGCAGGTTATAATTTCCAAAACCAAAGAGATCGTAAAAAGCGTCTCCCGCTCCAAAAATGTCTTTCCCGAGCCTGGTTCCAAAACGGCGCGTCATCAACGCATAATTATAATCATTTATTACATGTGTTGCTGCTTCAACCGCCAACTGTGGACTTTTCATTTCAAGGTATGTTTCGGCCAGGTAATGCCACGCAGGCCCCTGGGTAAGTCTGCCAGGCGCATCTTCCTTTCCCGGCCTGGGCAGGTTTGCGGCAGCAAATTTGAAATCCTCTACCATTAACGCTTGAATGGATGCTACAGGATCTCTTTTAAAATCTGCTTTTGCAGTGGTAATTGGATCCTTTAAAAGAGGAATATCACCATACGTGGAAACAAGGTACCGGTATACCCATGCCCTGAAAAACCGTCCTTCTGCGATATATTTATTTTTCCCTGCATTACCACCCTGGAACGCGGTTGAATCTGCTTTCTCCACTTTATTGATCAATACATCCGCCCACTGAATGATCTGGAATCCAGTTGTCCAGGTGTCTACCACCATTCTCGCTGTTGGATACAGGTCATCCTTATAAGAGTTTAAATATCCACCCCCGGGACCTGGAACTTCTCCATTGTACCCCTCATCAGATCCATGGGTTCCCCAGTCCATTACTCCAAATGTGCCGAAGGAATAGTATACCTCCCTGATTTGTGCATAAATAGCTGTAACGCCTTGTAATGCGCCTGCTTCCGTAAGATAAGCATTATCCGGTGACAGAAAATCCAACGGCTTTTCCTCAAGGATTTTTTTACTGCAGGACGTAAGTATTAACAACGTGACGATAGTCACGATTAAATACTTTTTATTAATTTTTTTTATATTATTTTCCATTGTTTTATAATTTTAAAGTATTCATAATTTATCAATGTAAAAATGGGTTATAAACTAAGCCTTAACCCAATAATAACACTTCGCATGAGAGGCGTATCGGTGACGCCTATTTCAGGGTCCCATCCCTGCCAGTTGGTCCACACATAGGGATTCTTACTTGAAATATATACCTGTGCCGACTGCATCTTTAAATTATCCAACATACTTCTACCTAAAGTATAGGCAATAGAAATATCTTGCAACCTCACAAAACTCCTGCTTTGGTAAACTCCACTCTGTACAGGAGGAATATTATAAATGCCGGTTGTATTATTGGTAGGAGCATCCGGCCTCCAGTACTCATTGATGGCTGAATTATTCTTTCTATCCGGAAAATAAAAAAGAGGGTTAATATATTCAGCATTATCCGCTAAGTAGAATCGTTTTCCTCCCTGGATGGAGTTGATGAATACAGCCAGCGTGAAATTTTTATAAGACAAAGAATTATTGATACTAAAGCGGTAGCTTGGCGTTTTATATCCAATAACCTTTCTGTCATTAACAGGGTCTATTGCATTATCACCATTCTGATCAGTGTATCTGAACTGGCCGGGATACCAACCTTTCAAAATGTTGCCTTTAAAAAATTCGTCTTCTGTCCACACCCCTCCTGCCATTTTATAGTCATATATGGAGCCGATAGGCTGTCCAACAAACCATCCGTTACCGATATCTTTGTCATTCGTACCTCCATATAACTTAGCGATTTTATCCCTGTTGAGCGAGAATACAAAATTGCTTTCCCACTTAAATTTGCCTCTATCAATATTGACAGATTTCAGTTCGAGCTCAATGCCTTTATTATCAATCCCTCCTATATTTGTCCAGACATTTGCATATCCTGCAGCCCTCGGCAGTTGTCTTAGCACCAGTACATCTGTTGTTTTAGCTGTATAAACATCCAATGAACCCGTAATCCTGTTTTTCAGAATACCAAAGTCCACGCCAACATTATAAGAGGCTGTTGTTTCCCATGCCAGGTTTTGATTACCTAATGTACTTGGGTATAAGCCAATAGCTGTTGACGATCCATACACATAATAATTGGTACCCATTCTTGACAAACTTGAATAGCGTCCTATTCCCTGGTTCCCGTTTTTACCGTAAGAGGTTCTTAACTTCAGATACAAATCCTTATCTCTTAAGAATGGCTCCTTTGAAACTACCCATGCAATGGAAAGTGAAGGGAATGTTGCAAATTTATTGGCGGGCGCAAATCCTGAGAACCCGTCGCGACGTACGGTTGCCGTCAACATATACCTGGACAGATAGCTATAATTAACACGCGCCATGTAGGAGAGGCTGTTTTCTTCATAAGCGGTAGATGCCGCAGTGGCGCCTGTGCCGAGCCCTACATTATTATACCCCAGGATTTCATTATTAAATCCCTGTGCCATAAGTGTTGAAGAACTCCCTATTCTGTTTTCCCGGCTAAAAAGTAAAGTAGAATTCACCTGGTGATCCCCAAATGTTCCTGAATAAGTAATTATATTATTGATATTCCAGTTTCTGTCTTCAGAAGGAATTTTTACGGCTAGCCCGCGGTTGTTAAATCCCAAAGGTGTTTTGCTTGAATTATAGGTGTTATTATTTCTGTTGGAATATATGTTCGAGTAATTGAATTCATATCTTAATCCTTTTACCCAGGGGATTGTTACCTTGGCGCTACCTACAGCAAATATCTCATTGCTAACATTTGAATTGTCAACATGCAAGTTAACGAGAGGAAAGGGTTGAAATAGTTCACCCCCAAGATAAATATCATAGTTGGGCTTGTCAATATAATTATTTGCCAGTGGGCTGGCGATCCTTGCATTATTCAGACTCACCGGTATGCCTGAATTATCCAGGCGGCTATAAGATGTATTTAGCCCGAATGTAAGCCAGTCATTTACTTTACTTTCTAAATTAACACGCAGTGAAATCCTTTTAAACTTGTCGTTCAGTTGAATTCCTTCTGTATTGGCATAAGAGCCCGAGAAATAGTAAGATGTGCCATTGGCGCTTCCCTGCATGCTTACATTGTAATTTTGCACTGGCGCTACCTGCAGAACTTGCTTGACCCAATCAATATTTTTGTTTGCAAGGTAGTTCTGTTGTTCTTCGAATGTTCTTAGATAGGTAGCTACCGTCGCGCGGTTGGTTACGTCGGGTCTTTTTGGCCTGGTTGTATTACTGGTTGGTTTGGTTCCATACCAGGCATAAACTTGTCTTTCCCATTCCCAATCAAGCAGCCTGACCGCAAATTGATCCGCATTCATCACTTTCATAGGATTATTGGTCATGTCCTGGTACCCGGTATATCCGCCAAAAGAGATAACCGGTTTTTTTGATTTGCCTTTCTTTGTGGCAATGAGCAACACGCCGTTAGCCGATCTTGACCCATACACTGCGGCGGCACTGGCATCTTTAAGTATATCTATTGTTTCCACATCATTGATGTTAATAGTAGAAATACTTCCATTATAAATCACTCCATCCATAACAATTAAAGGCGCGTCAGATGCCGATAAGGAAGTTTGTCCTCTTACCGAAAGAGTTGGCTCACTGGATGCACCGCCTCTTGCTTCGAGGTTCACACCTGCGGAAACCCCTACCAGGGCCTGGAAAAGGTTCACATTGGCCTGGGTAGCCTTATCATCTAGTGTGATCCTGGTTATTGACCCTGTCAAATCGCTTTTCTTTTGTATCCCATACCCTACCAGCACCACCTGATCGAGTGAAGAAGCGGATACCTGTAAACTAATATTTACAAGACTGCGACCATCCACAGAAACTGTTTCGCTACCAAACCCAATGGAAGAAAAGATAAGAGAATCTGAAGACGATACATTCTTTAATAAATAATGTCCCTGCCCATCCGTGGCTGTGCTATTGGAGGTGCCTTTTACTTGTATGGTAACTGCTGCTAATAGCTGGTTGTCTGTAACCGACCTTACAGTACCGGATATTGTTTTCGTTTGTGCGTTTGCGGTAGACGAAATAATAAAAAGGCAAATCAATAGTAATATAAAAAAATTTTTGCATTTAAAAACTATGACTTTCATATTCATT
>JBDSBP010000280.1:0-27929 GCA_039921525.1 Chitinophagaceae bacterium
AGAAACGACCAGTATATTTTATGGGAGACGTCGACAAAATACCACACGTATCCGGTGTAACAGGTCGGGGGCAAGCCCTGCCCCTACAAACGCCGTGCATCAAAAATGTTATTTACACGGGAGATATCGGCGACGCTGATCGAAACCTCATACCTCATAGCTCATAGCTCATACTTCATACCAAAAGCTGAAAGCTTTTTTGGTTTCAATCATCATGGCTCCTATATTTGCAATCCACAAATTAAAGGGGGGATTAGCTCATCTGGTAGAGCGCAAGCATGGCATGTTTGAGGTGATCGGTTCGAGTCCGATATCCTCCACCTTTTAAGCGGGAAATCAGCAGGTTTCCTGTTTTTCTTTACCGGTTAATGTAAGCTGAATAAATCTGGGATCTCCCAAAGGCTGATTGTCTTTCATGCAGTTTTTGTATGTGATTATAGCCAGCTTTCTTAAATTCTTCTTTTAATGAATAATAACTAAGTGGAAAGGGAACCCATGGATTGGAGCTGTCCGTGTTATATTCTACTATCAAAAAGCTGCCCTCAGGCTTTAAATTTTTGGCCAATTTAAGTATAAGAGCCTGTTTGTTTTTAACAAAATGAAGAGAGTTTGCCATCAGGATGCCATCGAGGTTGTGAAGATTGAGTTCATCCGTATCAAAATTTAATCGAAGCTGCCTGACTGTAATATTATTTGGATTGACTTGTTTTTTCAGCACAATATCCGTTTTGTCGATCGAATAAACGAAACCTCCCGGTGGTAAGAGATTAGCCAATGCATACGTAAATAAACCCGAACCAGAACCCAGGTCGGCCCAAACAGCATCATCTGTGTGTTGTAAGCTTTCATCCTTTATCAGTTTGATAGCATCACCTAATTCCATTGTAATTCAATTTGCAATTTCAACCATATAAGTTGTAACGAACTTACTGAATATAGGAATATATTAATGAAAATGTAAAATGTAATATTAACTTCAACCTATCATCCTCACATGCTATAAATCCTGGTAAGTTATGCGAAGCGTTATACTTTTTGTTTTTTTATCAAACTTTTCTTTTCAAAGAGTGAATGCCCAGCTGCCACCCGTATTCAGTGCGAGTCGGGTAAAAGAAGCCTTATCAACGCCAACGGTTATACGCTATCTTTCACCGGTAAGAATAGTATGGCAAACGGAAAATGCCACTGCGAACATAATCAATGCGAAGCGTTTTTTGCTACCAGGCAACGGGCAGGCCGATCTCGCCAATAAAGATATGTGCCTGCTTAAAAGCACGAATGAAATCCATCCTGCGCTGCTTTTTGATTTTGGAAAAGAATTACATGGCGGATTGCAGATTGTAACGGGCATGTATAAGGGCAATAAGCCGGTAAGACTACGCGTGCGATTTGGCGAGTCTGCCAGTGAAGCCATGAGTGAGATTGAACCAAAACAAAACGCTACAAACGACCACGCCATGCGCGACATGATTGTTCAGGTACCCTGGTTAGGTAAACTGGAAGTGGGCAATACCGGTTTTCGTTTTGTAAGGATCGACTTGCTGGAAGACAGTATGGAACTGCAATTGAAGGAAGTAAGGGCTAAATTTATATTCCGTGATATACCCTACCTGGGTTCTTTCAATAGTAGCGATAGCTTGTTGAATAAAATATGGATGACGGGAGCTTATACCGTGCATCTTAATATGCAGGATTATTTATGGGATGGTATCAAACGCGATCGGTTGGTTTGGATAGGGGACCTGCATCCTGAAATGTCAACCGTTGCCACAGTATTTGGTAATAACGACGCAGTGACTAAAAGCCTGGACCTGGCCAGGGATATCACTCCATTACCGCAGTATATGAATGGCATGGTTTCTTACTCCATGTGGTGGGTATTGATACACCGAGACTGGTACATGCATACCGGCGACCTGGTTTATCTAAAAGAACAAAAAGAGTACCTGGTAAAATTACTGGATCTATACACCCATAAAATAGACTCGGCCAATAGGGAAAAATTGAATGACGGTACCCGGTTTCTAGATTGGCCTTCCAGTGAAAATCCTAAAGCTATCCATGCCGGTTTGCACGCCATGCTGATCATGACGTTGCAAGCCGGAGCTGAAATTTGCAAGATCCTGAATGAAACCGCGACGGTAAAAAAATGTGAAGAAGCTATTACCCGTCTTAAAAAATATATGCCTGATCCCAATGGTTCCAAACAAGCAGTGGCTTTGCTTTCTTTGTCTGGATTGATGCCTGCCGCAAAGGCCAATGACTTTTTAAGTGAAGGCGGCGTTAAAAACTATTCTACTTTTTATGGCTACTATATGTTACAGGCTAAAGCTAAAGCGGGCGATTACCAGGGATCTTTAGATGCCATTCGTAATTACTGGGGTGCTATGATTAAATTAGGAGCAACTACTTTCTGGGAAGATTTTAATATTGACTGGATACCGGGTTCATCGCATATCGATGAATTGCCGAAGGCCGGTGAAAAAGATATTCACGGCGATTTTGGCGCGTATTGTTACATAGGTTTCAGGCACAGCTTATGCCATGGATGGGCATCAGGCCCAACACCCTGGTTAACCGAACATGTTTTAGGAATAAAAGTAGTAGCGCCGGGATGTCGCACCATTGAAATTAAACCTCACCTGGGTGATCTGACTTTTGTAGAAGGAAGTTTCCCGACTCCCTACGGCATTGTAAAAGTTAAACATACTAAACTTGCTAATGGTACCATTCAGTCCGTTATCTCCGGGCCTAAGGAAGTGAGAATAATCCGCTGAATGAAGGATCATCATCAATCAGCAAGGTTATTGGTTTAAAGAGAGTTTGAACTGCCATGTCAGAATAGGGGCAGTTCTTTCCCTGTTAAAAAATAATAAATATTTTGAAATTGATGAATGTATTTAATCTCCTGACCAATTATTCCATCGTAACCATCCAGCAACACGACCTGGCTTAATTTTTCATCCCAGCTAAATTTAGCAGTATTGTCGGAAATAATAGGTATACTCATGGGTTCGTTCTTCGTCAAACCCAATTGAAAAATTTTTGTTACTGTTATTTCAATGGGATGTAAATCTTCGAAAATAATGGAATTGTCACTTTTGGTAACTATATCAGGATCATTATTGGAGGCACCTATGGTAACAAATTTATGAATAGTATCTATTCCTACCACCACAATCTGCTGATTTCTAGTGGTGGTATATAAATTTCCGGTTCTAAGTTCCTTTTCGTTTATCATACATCATTCGTTTTGTTTATCGTGAGCGGGGGGTTATTAGTTTTAAATGTGCTCCAGGGGTTTGCAAAAACATAATTAAATGTACAGTGTGAAATATGTATCACCCAAACTAATTGCAATTATTTTTTATTCGCCTCGCGCAGATAGTCGGCAAAAAGGCATATATAGCAAAATAAGGCAGATTTTATTTTTTGTTATTTTTAATGATTTTAATAATTACTTTTGCGAATTCTTGCCTGATAGTATAAGGGTAGTACGTCAGTTTCTGGATCTGAATGTCTTGGTTCGAATCCAGGTCGGGCAACAGTTTCCCATCACTGGACATTTTTTAGCTTAAAGGTTGTTTTACAGACAACCTTTTTTTTATACACTATATGAAATGGCCGGAGTTTTAATTCAATATATATTTCCCCAAAGAGGCGTCTGATGTTTTCAATTTTACCACATTTAATTACATTCTTGGTAAAAATGGACTCGGTTTTCCGGTTTACCTTTTTTTGTGCCAATAAAAATTGTTAAAAACCGTTTATTTAAAACATTCAACTTCGCTTTATTATAGTTTTGTCTTATAATAGTTTTTTAAAGTTAAACCTACCATATGAAAAAGATTATTTTACTCTTTGCTTTTTTTGCCATGGCCGCAGGAGTTTCTGCACAGGAAACAAAGAAAATGAAAGATTATGTTGTGATGAAAGATGGCAAAATGATGGTAGTTAAAGATGGCAAAACAACAGCTATGGAAAAGGATATGACCCTGGCCGACGGTACCCGGGTAATGGTGGATGGAAAGGTAATGATGAAGGATGGGTCTACTAAAATATTAAAAGATGGAGAATCTGTTATTATTGAAGGCAGGACTGACAAAACTCCAAGAAAGAAAAATGAAGTGACGAGATAGAACGCTTTCAGTTTTCAGGTTGAATTTTGTCGATTTAGATTTACTATATTCACTACCTACAAAAAACCCTTCAGTTCTCCTGATGGGCTTTTTGTAGGTAATTTTGAGAAGTTGTTGTTTAGTTAAAAAGATTTACCTTATAACTGCAAGCTGATTGCTGGAAGGCAGTCCTCACTCTCCCCATATCTCATCTTCCCCCTTCAACCATCTTTTTACCAATTCAGTAGTAATAGATTTTGGTCTTTCAAGAGGAAAAGCTAAAGCCCGATCCCAGCATAGGCTGGCCAGCACTCCCAATGAACGGCTTACGCCAAATAACACCGTATAAAATTCATACTCTACCAAACCATAATGAACAAGTAATGCGCCACTGTGTGCATCCACGTTTGGCCATGGATTTTTGACTTTCCCAAGTGATTGTAAAATCGGCGGAACTGTTTCATAAATATTCCAAACGGTTTGAACTAATGGGTCATCCGGCATATGCTTCTTGCCAAATTCCATCTGGGCCTCAAAACGTGGATCCGTCTTTCTTAAAACTGCATGTCCATATCCCGGAACAACTTTTCCTTCGCTAAGTGTTTTGCGCACATAAACTTCTATCTGTTCGTTGGAAGGAAGTTTTACACCTAATTCTTCCTGCATTTCAAATATCCATTTGATCACTTCCTGGTTTGCCAATCCGTGTAATGGTCCGGCCAGGCCATTCATCGCGGCTGCAAGACTTAAATAGGGATCGCTTAAAGCAGAGCCTACCAAATGGGTAGTATGAGCCGAAACATTCCCACCTTCGTGATCTGCATGAATGGTCATATATAATCGCATGAGGTCGTGGAAGCTTTCATCAGCGTACCCTAACATATGTGCCAGGTTGCCCGCCCAGTCTAGCAAACCATTAGGCTGAATATGCTGACCTTTTTTGTATTTTCTTCTGTAAATATAAGCCGCTACCCTGGGTAATCTTGCAATCAGGTCCATTACATCATCAAACATCGCATCCCAATAATCTTTCTTATTCATTCCTTCCGAATACTGCTTGGCAAAATTACTTTCAGTTTGTAAAGCCATAATGGCTACTACAAATTCTGTCATAGGATGTGTTGTGATCGGTAAGGCTTCAATAGCTGCAAAAACATGGTTGGGAACATGGGAACGTCTTTGCAATACGGATGTTACATGCGATACATCTTCTTCAGTCGGTAACTCACCTATCAGCATAAGGTAAAATAAACCTTCCGGTAATGGCTCCGAGCCATCTTTGGTTTTAGGAAGTTTTTGTTGTAGTTCAGGAATAGAGTAGCCACGAAATCTAATACCTTCCTGCGAATCCAGCAAAGACGTTTCCGTAACAAGTTCTGTGATACCACGCATTCCCTGGTAAACCTGCGAAAGAGTTACTTCACCGATTATTTTACTACCATGCTCCTTCAAAATATCTTTAATTTCCGCGCTTGCCGCATCTGCCTTAGCTTTAAACCTGTCTTTAAGAATCCCCATTTGTATATTTTTTATAAAGATGATTGCAAAGATGTTTTCACTTACACAGGCTAAATTAACTATTGTAGACTGCTGAACAAAAAATAAACTTCGATTTCGGGGAGTTAATTATTCAACCTGTAAACTTCAAAAAATAATACGTGAACCAAGATTCTTTTTATAGTTCATCAATCGCTTGGGTATTCTATTTCTCCGCGTTCCTATACATAAAAAAAGCTACGCATGCGAAAATAATATTAGGGAACCATGCAGCCAACATTGGATTTAATTCTCCTTTCGTAGAAAAAACAGTCGAAAATTTATCCATTACCACGAACAGGGCAGCCGTTACAATACCAAAGGCAAGTGGTAAGCCACTACCGCCACGTGTTTTCCTGGCAGCTACGGCTACACCGATAATGGTTAATATAATAACGGAAAAAGGGGTGGCATCCCGGCGATAGCGCTCTACTTTTAAAGTATTCAATCCTTCTGCCCCTCTTAATTCTTCCATCTTAATAAATTGATCCAGGTCAGGTGTGATAAGCTTATCTTTCAGGTATTCATCTTTGCGTAGTTCATTTGGTTTTACTTTTAAATTAACATGCATCACAGGTATCTGCCTGATTTCTTCATGTAAACCATTTATTTTTCTTTCAAATGCATTTTCCAGTTTCCAGTTTTTTGTGGCTGTGTCCCATTTTATACTTTCTGACCTGAGATTATAATACACCTGGTTGTCCCTTATTTTCTGCATAAAAAATCCGCCTGCAGATTTTAAGGATGTATCATAATAACGAATGCCCACGAATATATTGGTGTCAACCCGGAGGTAATAAAAATTGCTGTTATTCATTCCTGCCTGGTAGCTGCTGTTTTTGTCTATGACCTTTAATTGGAAATCACTTCGAATTTCATTGGCCCTCGGAATTACATATTGGTTGGCAAGCCAGAGCACAATGCCCAGCAATACACCGCCGGCAAGGTACGGCCGTAACAAGCGGTTGAAATTTACTCCATTGGCCAGCATAGCAATAATCTCGGACTTGGCCGCCAGCTTTGAAGTGAAAAAGATGACCGCTATAAAAACGATCAGCGGAAAAATCATGGAAATTATAAAAGGAACAAACCCGAAATAATATTGCTTGATGATCTGTATAGAAGTTAGTCCGGATTTTACAAAATCATCTGTTTTTTCACTGGTATCTATCACAACGGCAATAATAGTTATGGTGAGAATGGTAAATACAAACGTTACCAGGAATCTTTTTAGAATATACCAGTCGAGAATCTTCATAAGTAAACTGTCCGCTCTTAAGTAGGCTCAAAAGTAGTTTAAAAAACAGATGTTAAAGATGGAAGGGAGTGAAGTCTTTGTGAAAATAGCTGTTAGCTTTACTTATTTCAGATGGTATATTGGTATCATTAGGCACAATCGGGGTAGGGTAGGTCCTGCCGCTTACAGATGGTACTCTTTAAGCTATCTAAATTTTATCTTTAAATTTCAGAACTCACAAAAAATTCTATTCATGAAGAAGAACCTTTTATTATTTTTTTGTGTCATTATTTCATGCCTTTCATTACTTGGTCAAACCGAATTGAAATATGATCAGCATGAAGCTTTTGCCCCGTTATTTTATCCATCCAACGGCGATGATATCCGCACCGCCAGTGGAATACCCGGCTCAAAATACTGGCAAAACGCGGCTAGCTACAAAATTGACGTATCTCTAAACGAAGAGAGTCATTCCCTTGCAGGCTCCGTAATTATCACGTATAAAAATAATAGCCCTGAAAAATTATCCTTCCTCTGGTTACAGTTAGATCAGAATATTTATAGTCTTAATTCAAGAGCCGTAGCCGCTACACCCATTGGTGGCGGACGTTGGGCAAACAGAAATTTTGATGGGGGATATACTATTAAAAGTGTTAACCAGCTCAAATCAGGAAAACTGCAAAAGGTTGATTATAGCATTAATGATACCCGCATGCAGATCGTATTACCTCAGCCGGTAAAAGCTAGTCGTGACTCTGTTAGTATTAAAATTGAGTATTCATTTAATATTCCGGAATATGGTACCGATCGTATGGGTCGTTTGAAAACTTCCAATGGCTGGATCTATGAAATTGCCCAGTGGTATCCAAGGATGTGTGTGTTCGACAATGTGCTGGGCTGGAACACCCAGCCTTACCTGGGACAGGGAGAATTTTACCTGGAATATGGCAATTTCGATTATAGTATAAATACCCCTGCTTCTCACATAGTGGTGGCTTCGGGCGAATTGCAAAATGCTTCGGAGGTGTTGACCAGGGAGCAAATAGCCAGGCTGAAAAAAGCAAAGGAAAGTGATAGTACGGTTATGATTCGTTCCGTAAAAGAAGTAACCGATCCATCATCCAGGCCATCCAAAGAAAGAATTACCTGGAAATTCAAATGTATCAATGCACGCGATGTGGCATGGGCCTCCTCCGCGGCTTTTGTATGGGACGCAGCTAAAATAAATTTACCGGAAGGTAAAAAGTCTTTGGCAATGTCTGTATATCCTGTCGAAAGCGCTCAGGACGTTGCCTGGAATCGATCAACCGAATTCGTGAAGGGCGCTATTGAACATTACTCTAAACAATGGTTCCCATTCCCTTACCCCGTTGCCACAAATGTTGCAGGCATTGTTGGGGGTATGGAGTATCCGGGGATAGTGTTTTGTTCAAGCCGTGCAAGGGACCGCGGATTATGGGGCGTAACCAGTCATGAATTTGGCCACACCTGGTTCCCTATGATTGTAGGTAGCAATGAACGTAAATATCCCTGGATGGATGAAGGGTTTAATACATTTATTAATTCAATTGCCGACAAAGAGTTTAACAATGGTGAATTTTACAAGCCGGTAATCAGCAGGCAGGCTTCGGGCGCCCGATATACCAGCGATAGCGCGGAAAGCATTATGACGGTACCCGATGTAGTAAACCTGCGTAATTATGGAACTACAGCCTATAGCAAACCGGGCATGGGTATGGAACTGCTGAGAGAAGAAGTTCTCGGTACAGAAAGGTTTGATAATGCCTTTCGGTATTATATCGACCATTGGGCGTTCAAACATCCCACTCCTTTTGATTTTTTTCACGCTATGGAAAATGCCAGCGGCGAAGACCTTGCCTGGTTTTGGAGAGGCTGGATCCTGAATAACTGGAAACTGGATCAAGGCGTTAAGGGGGTTGATTACGCCAGGCCAGACGTCACCAATGGAACCAGTGGCGCAATTATCACTATTGAGAACCTGGAGAAAATGGTGATGCCTGTAACCATTGAAGTGAAGGAAGCCAATGGAAAAACGGGAAGAATTAAATTACCGGTAGAGATCTGGCAGCATGGTAAAACATGGAAATTCGGATATCCATCCACCAGTAAAATTGAATCAGTTGTCATTGATCCCGATAATCGTTTGCCTGATTCGAATAATTCAAATAATGCCTGGAAAGCAGAAGAAAAAAAATCTTTTTAAGCGGATTCCCGGGCTTTCAAAATGTGCGAAAGTTTGTTTGAGTTTTTTCTTATAATGTTTGCAAAATTGAAATTTATCATGTAGTTTTTCTCCGCTAAAACTACTAATATGAAAATACTGCTCACATTCGCTGTACTGGTTCTTTGTAGCCTTACGACAACAAATTTAAAAGCCGGACCTGTTTCTTTTTTAATAAGTGATGATAGTTTGAAGGTTCAATTGGTGAGAGACTGGGAAAGGGCGAAGGCTTATACAAAAGCGTATCTTGATGCCATGCCCGAAGATGGAGTTTCATTTAAACCAACGCCTGAGATACGCAGCTTTGCTGAACAAATGCTTCATATGTCAAATGCCAGCATCTTTTTTGTATCCACTGGTACGGGCAAAGCTAAAATTTATGATGGTAAGAATCTGGAAAAACTGGATGAATATAAGACCAAGGCTGCTTTAACCAAAGTAGTAATGGAAGTTTATGATTATGTAATTGAAGCGGTAAAGGGCCTTGACGCCACTAAATTGTCAGAACCGGTAGCAATGGGTCCTAATAAATTCTCGCGCTATACCTGGATAGAGAAGGGATTTGAACACCAAACCCATCATCGCGCCCAGTGCACCATTTACCTGAGGCTTAAAGGAGCGACACCTCCTGGTGAAATGTTATTCTGATTTTAATACTATATCGGTCGGGCGGGACTCGCTCCCGCCCTTCTGCCATTGGGGTTACAACCTTGTTTGTAAAAGTATAACCTGCTCATTTTTCCAGCTCACAAAATCGCCCTGGATAATGTGTTTGCGCGCCTCTGTTACCAGGTGCAGGTAAAATGCAAGGTTGTGCACGCTGGCAATCGTCAGGCCCAGGAACTCTTTGCTTTTAAATAAATGACGCAGGTAGGCCTTGTTGTAATAATTGCTTACTTCGCAATCAATGCCATCATCCAAAGGAGAAAAATCAGTGGCCCATTTTAAATTATCTATATTAATAATTCCTTTAGAAGTAAAAAGCATGGCATTTCTTCCATTGCGCGTGGGCATTACGCAATCGAACATGTCTATGCCGAGGGCTATGCTTTCCAGGATGTTCCACGGAGTACCAACACCCATCAGGTAACGAGGTTTGTTGGAAGGAAGCAACCCGCAGCACAACTCACAAATTTCGTACATCATGGCTTGCGGTTCACCAACACTTAATCCGCCAATGGCATTACCCGCGGCATTTTTAGAACTTATGTATTCGCAGGAGGCTTTGCGAAGGGCTGCAAATGTGCTGCCCTGCACAATGGGGAAAAGCGTTTGACTATAACCGTAATTGCCAGGTGTAGCCTCGGTAAATGTGGCTTTCCTGTTAAAACAGCGATCCAGCCAGCGATGCGTGAGCTCCATTGATTTTTTGGCATATTGATATTCGCAGGGGTAAGGGGGACATTCATCGAAAGCCATCACTATATCACCACCAATGATTCGTTGGATGTCCATAACAATCTCAGGGGTAAAGAGGTGTTTTGACCCATCTATATGAGATTGAAATACCACTCCTTCTTCCGATATTTTCCGGTTATTAGCAAGCGAAAAAACCTGGTAGCCGCCGCTATCGGTTAAAATGGGTTTATCCCAGCCATTAAAACGATGCAATCCTCCCGCTTTTTCAAGCACATCCAACCCAGGCCTCAGAAACAAATGATAAGTATTACCCAAAATAATCTGTGCTTTCACATCGTTCTTTAATTGCTGCTGGGTAACCGCTTTTACACTGCCGACCGTGCCAACAGGCATGAAAATAGGGGACAATATATTGCCATGATCTGTAGTGATAGTGCCGGCTCTTGCGGCTGAGTGTGAATCAGTGTGTTGAAGTTCGAATCTTAATTCTGCCATTATCTGAATCAGAATTTTTGAGCAGAATTCACGGAATTAACAGAATTGGTAGAATTACGAGAATAAATTGTCGAAAGTCTGTTTATGGTAGCAACTCTTAATAAGTAGTATTTTATTGTACTAATCATAGGTCCCCTTAAATTTCACCAACTAAAGTAATGCAATTCTGCTAATTCTGTCAATTCCGTGAATAATGTGAATTGTGTTTTGAAGTTCGAATCTTAATTCTGCCATTATATGGATCAGAATTTTCGAGCAGAATTCACAGAATTACGAACATAAATTGTTGAAAGTCTGTTTATGTTTATTGTACCACTCATAAGTCTCTTAAATTCCACCAACTAAGTACTGCAATTCTGCTAACTCTGTAAATTCCGTAAATTCTGCTCTACCTTCGCGCCACAATTTTGCTAATTCTATAAATTCTGCAAATTCTGCTCATGAATGAAAAAATTATAATCCTTGATTTTGGATCACAATATACTCAACTGATAGCCAGGGCAGTACGGGAGGCCAATGTTTTTTGCACCATCATCCCTTATTTTAAACCTGTTGAATTTGAACCTGGCTTAAAGGGCATAATACTCTCCGGGTCACCATTTTCCGTTAATGAGGCAAACGCGCCGATGGTAGATGTAAAATCTTTTGCAGAAAAGTTGCCGGTGCTGGGTATCTGTTATGGAGCACAACTTACCGCCAAATTATTCGGCGGAAGGGTGGAGAAAAGTGATAAAAGAGAATTTGGTCGTGCCAGGCTTACTATAACTAAAGATGATATTTTATTAAAAAGTATCCCGGATGGCTCCCAGGTATGGATGAGTCATAGCGACAGCATCAGGGAGTTGCCACCCGGTTTCGAATTATTGGGAACGACAGAAAGCATCCCGGTTGCCGCATTTCGTGCCCTGGAAACCGCCAACCCGCTCTATGGATTGCAGTTTCACCCGGAAGTATATCATTCAACAGATGGTAAAACGATCATCAGGAATTTTCTCAGCAATATTTGCGGCTGTGCGCAGGATTGGACGGCTGCTCATTTTATCAGTGATTCCGTGGAAACCCTTATAAAGCAAATCGGTAACAAAAAAGTTATAATGGCATTAAGCGGGGGCGTAGATAGCACGGTAGCTGCTACCCTCATTCATAAAGCCATCGGCAGTAACCTGCACGGTATTTTTGTGGATAATGGTGTTTTGAGAAAGAATGAATTTGAACAAGTGTTGGAAGATTATCACCAGATTGGCCTCAATGTAAGGGGAGTAGACGCCAAAAATATGTTTTATGATGCCCTTGCCGGCAAAACCGATCCGGAGGAAAAGAGAAAGGCGATAGGGAAGTCATTCATAGATGTTTTTCAGCATGAAGCAAAAAAGGTAGAAGGCGTTGAAATGCTGGGACAGGGCACCATATATCCGGATGTTATTGAGAGCGTTTCCGTTCACGGGCCCTCGGTTACCATCAAATCGCACCATAATGTAGGCGGATTACCGGAAAAAATGCACCTCGGACTGGTGGAACCTTTACGGTTTCTCTTTAAAGATGAAGTACGGCGAGTGGGGTATGAATTGGGCCTTCCGGCAGGGTTGCTGGCCCGGCACCCTTTTCCCGGACCGGGTTTGGCCATCCGCATTCTTGGGGAAGTTACCCTGGAAAAGGTACGGTTATTGCAAGATGCAGATTACCTGTATACAAGGGCATTAAAAGAAACGAATTTGTATTCCACTATATGGCAGGCCGGGGCTATCTTACTTCCGGTTAAAAGTGTAGGTGTTATGGGCGATGAAAGAACCTATGAATTTACCATCGCATTAAGGGCCGTTACTTCAGTAGATGGTATGACGGCAGACTGGGCGCATCTACCTTATGAATTCCTGGCCAATATATCTAATGAAATCATTAATAACGTAAGAGGTATCAACCGGGTAGTGTACGATATCAGTAGCAAACCACCTGCAACCATTGAATGGGAATAAATTATAGACGCCGTATTCAAGATAAAAGATTTAAAATGATGAGTAAGATATTTTTTGCCATTGGTTGTTTACTATGTTCTCTTACGCAGCATTTTTCTTTAAAGGCCCAGGTTGGGCTCCAGGCCGGACGACATACTATCGCCATCTTTCTTCCTCTATATCTTGATTCCGCTTTTGATGCTTCCAGCGAGTATAGATATGGGAAAAATTTTCCAAAGTTTCTTAATCCGGGATTAGAGTTTTATGAGGGCGTTCAACTTGCTGCAGATTCACTAAGCAAAACAGGCACTCCTTTAAACGTATTGATCTACGATACCCGTTCTGAGAAAAATCCCATTTCTCAAATATTACAACGACCCGAATTTAACCAGGTAGAGCTTATAATTGGGCATGTGACCTATGGGGAGATACGGCTTTTAGCTGATGTTGCTCATAAAAAAAATATCCCTTTTATAAATACCAACAACCCCAACGACGGGGGTGTTACGAATAATTCCAGCCTGGTTCTCTTAAACTCAACGTTAAGAACGCATATCCAAACCATATATAAATTTTTGCAGAGAGGTTATGGTACTTCTCCGATTGTAGTTTTCAGAAGAAAGGGTGTGCAGGAAGATGTGCTTCAAAAATATTTTGCGGAAATAGAAAACAGCACTAGTTCGGTCTCTCTCAAACTGAAATTTGTAACGCTCAATAACAATTTTACCCCCGCTCAATTAAAGCCCTACCTTGATAATAACCGCGTTACCATGTGTATTGCCGGTAGCCTGGATGAAAAATTTGCCAAACAGCTCACCGTTCAGTTGGCCTCACTCAACACTGCCTACCCCGTGCAGGTAATGGGAATGCCAACCTGGGATGTTATAATCAATGAATTCGAAAAGAAAGAATACAGGGGAGTTGAAATTTTTTATACCACCCCGTTTTATAATGCAAAGATGGATAAAGCAAGCATCGCCATTTCAAATTATTTTAAAAACAACCTGTACTCACGTCCTACAGACATGGCTTTCCGGGGATATGAATGTCTTATACATTTTGGAAAATTATTAGTAGAAAAGGGAGCCAACCTCAGTTCCAGTGTAGGTGAGAAAAAATATAAGGTGTTTACAGATTTTGATATTCAGCCTGTGTTCCTTAATAAACAATCTCCCACGCTTGATTATTTTGAAAACAGGAAGATATATTTTGTTAAGATGTTAGATGGGTTGATTAAAGCAGTCTATTAGTTTAAAGTTCAAAGTTTAAAGTTTAAAGTTTAAAGTTCAAGGTTCAAGGTTCAAGGTCGTTCCAGGTTTAGTATTCCGACGAAATTGGAGTATTTCCGATGATTAGTAAGGGATGTTACTTACGACTTCCGAACTTTTAAAGTATCGAACTGTTAAAATTTACTATAGAATTATGAACTTAAAACAACTTTAAACTTTGAACTATTACTGATGCAATTGATAGAGTTTACCGATAAGGGTCTTTATTGCCGCCAGGGTAATTTTTATGTTGACCCCTGGAAGCCGGTAGAAAAGGCTGTTATTACGCATGCACATAGTGATCATGCAAGAACGGGAAGCCAGGCATATCTCTGTCATGTATATACGAAACCAATTCTGGATTTAAGACTGGGAGAAAATAATTATCAGACTGTTGAATGGAGTGAGATCGTTTATATGAATGGGGTGAAAGTTTCTTTGCATCCTGCCGGGCATATCATTGGTTCTTCGCAGGTTCGTGTTGAATACCAGGGTGAGGTGTGGGTGGTGAGTGGCGACTATAAACTGGAAGATGATGGGCTTAGTGGAGTATTTGAACCCATAAAATGTAATACATTTATTTCTGAGTCAACATTTGGATTGCCAATTTATCATTGGAAACCGCAACAACAGATTTTCGAGGAAATTATTAAATGGATTGCTCAGAATAAAGAGAATGGCAAAACAAGTGTATTGATTGCTTATAGTCTGGGGAAAGCTCAAAGAGTATTGTATGGCCTGAAGGAAACCACACAGGATATATTTGTTCATGGTGCCATCTGGAATATGCATGAAACATTATTGACGGCCGGATGGAAACTCCCAACCGTTCAAAGACTAACGCCTGAAACTCCCAAAGAATTATATAAAGGCAATGTTGTAATTGCTCCACCCGGCGCCGATGGATCACCCTGGATGAAACGGTTTACACCTTACTCGACAGGTGTATGCAGTGGGTGGATGCAGGTTCGCGGTAATGCCCGCAGAAGAAATGTAGATGCGGGTTTCGCCATGAGTGATCATGCAGACTGGAAGGGGTTGCTTCAGGCAGTGAAGGAAACCGAAGCGCAGAAAGTTTTTGTTACACACGGCTTCCAGGCCGCTTTCAGTCGTTACCTGCAAGAAATTGGTATTGAAGCAGGAGAAGTAAAAACAGAGTTTGGAAGGGAAGATGAAGAAACAGTAGCTGGCCCCGAAAATACACCTCTGGAAACGGAAAAATTCAAGGAGTATGAATGAGCAGGTATCGGATACCGTTAGTAGTTCGATGGCTCCATCTTTTAGTGAAAAAGATGGCATGGAGCTTTTTGCCGACCTGGTAGCCGAAATCAGTGCTACAACGAAAACAAATGATAAGCTGGACGCGTTGGTTAATTATTTTGCAGTGGCCCCCGAAAAAGATAAAATATGGGTGATTGCATTATTCAGCGGCCGCAGGCCAAAAAGGGTCGTAAACTCAACCCTTTTATGGACCTGGTGTAATGAGATCGCCGACATACCCGCCTGGCTCTTTGCTGAATGTTATCATACAGTAGGTGACCTTGCAGAAACGATTTCTCTATTACTTCCACAATCTCCCCAGGCAGAAGATACATCTTCAACCTCATCTTTATCAACGAGCCTGAGCTTTTACCTGGAAAAATTTATTGAGATTGAAAAGCAGGATGAGCGTATACGAAAAGAATTTATTCTCAGCAGTTGGCAAATGATGAATCAAAATGAGCAGTTCGTATTTAATAAACTGATCACCGGCAATTTCAGGATCGGCGTATCACAAAAAGCCATGGTAAATGCATTGGCCAAAACGGTAAGCCTGACGGCTTCTGTCATCGCTCATCGTATCAGTGGTAACTGGGATCCCGTAACAACAACGTTTAATGAATTACTTAGTGAAACGTCCGTTTCCATTGATCATTCCAAACCTTATCCATTCTATCTCGCGTATGCATTGGAGGCAGAACCAGAAACGCTTGGTGAACCTAACGACTGGCAGGCTGAATGGAAATGGGATGGCATCAGGGGACAACTTATTAAACGCAATAATGAGATCTTTGTCTGGAGCCGCGGGGAAGAATTGATGACGGATAAATTTCCGGAGTATCATATGCTAAAAGAAATTCTACCTGACGGGCTAGTTCTGGATGGTGAAATTATCCCGAGCCGCGACGGTAAACCATTGCCATTTGCACTGTTACAAACCAGGATTGGAAGGAAAAATATTACTAAAAAGCAATTGCAGGAGGCTCCCATTTGTTTCTTTGCCTATGATCTGATGGAATACGGTGGTGAAGATTGGCGAGCGAAAACGATGTTGGAAAGAAGGGTTAAACTGGAGGAAATTGTAAAGGCTGTTAAACATTCCAGCATATTGCTTTCGCCTGTGATTGAATTTAATTCCTGGGATGAACTTGCTTCTACCAGGATAAAGGCGAGGGAAATGAATAGTGAAGGCTTGATGCTTAAAAGAAAAAATTCTATGTACCAGGTAGGAAGAAAACGGGGTGACTGGTGGAAGTGGAAAATAGATCCTTTGACAATTGATGCTGTGATGATCTATGCCCAGAAAGGTTCAGGTAGAAGAAGCAACCTGTATACTGATTATACTTTTGCGGTGAAGGATGGAGATAAACTCGTTCCCTTTACAAAAGCGTACAGCGGGCTTACGGATGTAGAGTTTGGCCAGGTTGACTCATTTGTAAAACGGAATTCTATCGAAAAATTTGGCCCGGTACGAACCGTTAAACCCGAACTGGTTTTTGAAATTGCTTTTGAAGGTATCGCTGTCAGCAGCCGCCATAAATCGGGCGTTGCTCTTCGTTTCCCGCGTATCAGCCGATGGAGAAAGGATAAAAAACCCGATGAGATTAATACTATTGAAGATCTTAAAGGTATGTTAAACGCCTATGGGAAGTGATTATTGTTTTAAATTACTTCCGCTCATGAATTACTAAAAGGTGTCAAAATCAAACAGGCAATAATTTTTAAAGGGCCGACTAAAACTAAAAAGAGGGTTCGACCTGTGAGGTCTTGCAGTTCTCACAGGTCTTAGATAAGGATAGTCCTCATTCAAGACCTGGGAGGTCTTCGAGACCTCACAGGTCGAAACTCCTTTCAATTCGGCCCCCGTCATTTAAACTTTCAACCCCGTTTGTCTGTTAATGATCCTGTTATGACAAAATTTATTTTGATAGCAGTTATCCTTATTGGCTGTTTTTCTTTTTCACAGGTTATCAATTACGAAGAAGAAAAACCGGTTTTTATTCCCCCCAGCAAACAAAGGGACGGTGATGTTGAAGAAGGATATAAATATTTAGTTTCCGGCGATTATGTAAAAGGTGGTATTCCTTATAGTTTCTTTTTATTGGGAAAGGGCCAGGACAAAAAAAATTACCTGCAGCGGGAAGGTCTAAATGCAAATGTAGGGCATGACTATACTGTTGTGAAAGCGGATAATGGAGAAAACCTGGTAGCACCCAATTGCATGCAATGTCATGCACAGGTTTTCGACAGCGTTTTATATATCGGATTAGGAAATACATTTATCGATTTCTCCGGTGACCAGAAATTGAATACACAAAGGTTTGATATGCTGGAAAATATTTTGAAAGCTGGTTCTCCTGAAAAGTATGCGGCTGCCCGTCCTTTCCTGCAGGTTACCAAAACCATATCTCCCTATCTTACAACCAGGGTGAGAGGAGTTAATGCAGCAGATCGTTTGGCAGGTGCGCTGGTAGCGCATCGTGATCCTGAAACCTTTAAATGGTTAGACCAGGCTACCATGAAAATTCCGGAGGAAGTTATACCAACAGATGTGCCCGCCTGGTGGATGTTGAAAAAGAAAAATGCCATGTTCTACAACGGCCTTGGACGCGGTGATTTTGGTAAATTTCTGATGGCTTCCAATTTGTTAACGGTGAATGATACGGCTGAATCCAATGAAGTGGATAGTCATATCAGTAATGTGCTCGCTTATATTAAATCTTTGAAACCACCCAAATACTCTTTACCTATCAATAGGGAATTGGCAAGCGATGGGGAAGCAATTTTTATTAATAGTTGTTCCAAATGTCATGGTGAATATGGAGCAAAGGAAACTTATCCTAATCTTTTGATTCCTGCATCGGTTATTAAAACAGATTCATTATTGTATAAAAGTAATTACCAGGATTCGCAGTTTGTAACTTGGTTTAATAATAGCTGGTTTACAAAAGGAGATTTTCCTGCAAGACTGCAACCCTTCAATGGATATATTGCTCCGCCACTGGACGGCATCTGGATCACTGCACCTTTTTTTCATAACGGTTCCGTGCCAACGCTGGAAGCTGTATTGAATAGCCGGATACGTCCTAAATACTGGGAGAGAAATTTTGAAAATCCTAAATATGATTATGAAAAGGTAGGTTGGCAGTACCAGTTGCGTGATAAGCCAGGTGGCACTACGGTATACAATACAGAATTGCCAGGTTATGGAAATTACGGGCATTATTTCGGTGATGAGTTAACAGATGCCGAACGTAAGGCAGTAATTGAGTATTTGAAGACGTTATAATCTGTTTGAACGGCAATTTCACCAACCCCAATCCCCGGCGGATTAAATAGCTACAGTAATTTTGCCAACAGTGCGCCCACTTTCTATTTTCAGGTGTGCTTCTGCCATTTGGTCGAAAGGAAAAGTTTGCGAAACGTGTGACTTGATGATGCCTTTTTCCAATAGCCCGGCTATAGTCTGCATATCGTTTCCATTTGGTTGCACCCTCATAGTTTTTCCATCTACTCCCAATGCTTTTGCCTTTTCGGCAACCGTTTCATTCATACCTGAAGGAATACAGATAATGGTGCCACCTCTTTTTATTACGGGTAGCGAACGGTCAATATATTCACCACCAATAGTATCTAAAACAAAATCGATATCTTTTGCCACGTTTTCAAAACGTTGGGCTTTGTAATCGATATGCTCATCAACACCCAACGACAATAAAAAATCTTTGTTGGCAAGTGATGAAGTAGCTATAACATAAGCGCCTAAGTGTTTTGCCATCTGCGCAGCAAAGTGTCCTACGCCACCAGAAGCCGCATGAATAAGCACCCTGTCGCCCGCTTTTATAGTACCATGGATCGTTAACGCCTGCCAGGCCGTGAGAGCGGCAAGCGTAGCAGCAGCGGCTTCATCATGATTGATATTGGAAGGTTTCAACGCCAGTTGCGAAGCAGGTGCAGCAACATATTCAGCATATGCTTTACCGAGTTTCGGAAAGGCGATCATCGCAAAAACCTCCTCACCGATTTTGACGTCGATTACAGCATTGCCAACTTCTTTTATAATTCCTGAAACGTCCCATCCTAAAATGGCCGGCATCTCATTTTTTATCGATCCGGCGACCCCTTTACCGGATCTTGTTTTTACATCTACCGGGTTAATGCTGACAGATTTTAATTGCACTAACACTTCATCTGCCATTATAGCTGGCATCGAAATATCTGAAATAATAAGATTTTCAGTGCCGCCAAAGTCCTTTAAGATGATTGCTTTCATTTGATTCTTATTGTTGATTGAAAGAAATAAGTGTTCAAAAACAATACCCCATTTTTGGGTGGAAGGGAGTTTCCAGTACAATGCTGTTCATTTACTAAATTTGGAATGTATTAAAACAATCGTCTAAAAACCATCGTCCTTCCAAGAAATTCAAAGTGCCAGAAGCCGCATATTTTCAGTAGATTTTCTTTTTCAATCTTTACGCTGGAACTCCTTATCCTGCCGGAGTTTGTATCATAAATTTTTCCATTCTGCCAGCAATTGCATTCCGGGTTGTAAGTGAGTCCTACCAGTACATCGAGCCCCAAAATTCTGCGGTTACGTAAGTTGACGTCCGGATTTTTGATGTCTGTCCGTAAATTCATTGGCCTGTTAAGGTCGTCGGTGTCATCAAACCATAGGATTTTGCCTTTGAATGTGCCGGAATCTTCTATCAACTGCACAATTACATTACCTTCCTGTGATATCCATTTGCCTAAAATCAGATTAGATTGTTCTGAAGAAGAAAAGCCGTAAAAGAGAATAAAAACTAATATTGTAGAAACGAAAATTTTCAAAATCATTGTATTTACATAATAGGATAAACGGATACATGGCAGGCGAAGCGCAAAGAACCATAACTTAAAGCCACGATAATTTATTATCTAAATACCGGTATATATAAATTTAGCATTTAATTAAAATCATTCCTTAAAAGTTAAGAAAGGTCAATCTGGTATTCTTTCCCTCATCCCCTTGGATAACACTTCTTAAAAGCGAGCTTTCCAGGGAATTTCCTCAACGTTTAACAAATGCCCAACATACCTGGCTAACACAAAAAGGTAGTCGCTCAGTCGATTGAGGTATTTTATAACAAGAGGTTCAACAAAAAGCTTGTGTTCCTGCATGTTAACACATAAACGTTCGGCGCGCCTGCATACGCAACGGGATATGTGTGCAGTGGAAACCGTAACGTGCCCGCCGGGAAGAATGAAGGATTTCATCGGCGGCAACACTTCCTGCATAAAATCGATTTGCCTTTCCAGTAATGTAATATCGGAGTCTTTTAAATCCGGGATTTTCAGATTCGGTGCTTTTTCGGGATCACAAGCGAGGGAGGAGCCAATGGTGAACAACCTGTCCTGGATTTCCCGCAGCATGGTTTTGCTATTTTCATCGCCCAGGTAATCGCTCAATAGCCCAATGGTAGAATTAAGTTCATCAACGGTGCCATAGGTCTCGATGCGCAGATGGCTTTTGGGCACTTTGGTTCCTCCAATCAAACTGGTTTTACCCAAGTCGCCCGTTTTTGTGTAAATTTTAAACGCCATTCACCTTTCCTCCATGAGCTATCAGCTATCAGCTATCAGCCATCAGCTATCAGCATTCAGCTAAGGAACATCATATTTTGATTTAACTTATAAATTATTTTCTCTATTTTATGAAAACCAGATAAAGATTAAATGTAAATTATCGATATAAATAAGTAGATGACACCTGATAACTGACAGCCGATAGCTGACAGCCATTCACTACGTAAGAGACGCTTCGAACATTGTTTTTTTATCACTTTCAACTATGCCATCTTTAAGTCGAACAATTCGGTGCGCATAGTTGGCAATATCCACCTCATGTGTTACCAGCACCACCGTATTACCGGCGGACTGTATAGCACCAAAAATTTCCATGATCTCTATAGATGTTTTACTATCCAGGTTACCAGTGGGCTCATCGGCTAAAATAATGGATGGATTATTAATTAGCGCCCGGGCGATAGCTACTCTTTGGCATTGCCCGCCACTCAGCTCGTTTGGTTTGTGATGGCTTCTATCGGCTAGCCCAACTTTTTCCAATACATCTTTAGCCATTTGTAAGCGGGTCTTTTTGGCAACGCCCGCGTAGATTAATGGTAGCGCCACATTTTCCGCAGCCGTCAAGCGGGGAAGCAGGTTGAATTGCTGGAAAACAAATCCAATTTCCTTGTTCCTTACTTCTGCCAGGTCATTGTCTGCCATCTTACTAACGTCATGATTGTTCAGGATATAAACGCCACCGGTAGGCGAATCCAAACATCCAATGATATTCATCAAAGTACTCTTGCCCGAACCGGAAGGTCCCATCAGTGCAACATATTCATTTTTAAAAATGTCCAATGAAATGCCTTTTAGTACGGGAATTTCCTGCTTTCCCATAAAATAACTTTTGACCAGGTCTTCAATATGGATAATTGATGCGCTCATATTTATTCTTTTACAGGAGAAACAGCAGAAGGATTTTTGATAACTTTCGGAACTTTAAAATAATGGGCATCCGCCGATGGAGCGTTTTTCAACGCATCTTCTTTCAGCATAGAGCCCTGCACGATATCTTCCCTGTAAATATTTACCGCGTCCGTCATATGTAGCAGAGGCTCAACATTACTGGTATCTAATTCATTTAGCTTTTCTACAAAACTGATCATTCGTTGCAGGTCTTTTTTAATTTCTTCCGACTCCAGTTCATCAAAGGTCAACCTGCTAAGGTCCGCAAGCGTTTTCACCATTTCATCCGTTATGTCCATGGATAAATTTTAAGTAAAACAAAAATAATGGATTAAGTTAAGAGTTGAGGGTTTAGGGGTGTAAATTAACAGCAGCCTTAAACCCCGGTGTCAGGAAGGCACGGAGGGGCAGAGTGACAATGATGCCACTGTTTCTGTACAAATTACGCTGTTACTCTGTGCCCTTCCTGCCTCCGTGGTTCATATTTCCTCCTTACCTTATCACAAAAGATCACGAATGCTCAACTCCAAACAATTCTTATCTTAGCGCTCCTTATGAATGGTCAGAAACAAATAGTAATGAGTGGTATCAGGCCTACAGGGTATTTACACCTGGGGAACTACTTCGGTGCTTTGCGTAATTATATCCGTATGCAGGAAGAATACGAATGTTATTTTATGATCGCCGACCTGCATTCTCTTACGACTCATCCTGATACATCAGCTCTTAAAAATAACGTTTACCATGTATTAGCGGAATATATCGGGTGTGGGTTGGATCCCGATAAAGTAGCATTGTATTGCCAGAGCCATGTGTACGAAACGTCTGAATTGTATCTCTATCTCAACATGATGGCTTATGAGGGAGAGCTGAAAAAAACAAGTTCATTCAAAGATAAAGTACGGCTTCAACCGCAGAATGCAAATGCGGGACTATTGACATATCCTGTTTTGCAGGCGGCGGATATTGTTTTGCACCGGGCAACACTGGTGCCGGTAGGAAAGGACCAGGAACAACATCTAGAAATGACACGAACATTTATCAATCGTTTTAACCACCGGTATGGAGATGTTTTTCCGGAACCCGTTGCTTTCAACTATGGGGAGCAGCTGGTAAAAATTCCAAGCCTGGATGGTGCCGGCAAGATGAGCAAAAGTGAAAACCAATATGCTACTTTATACCTGTCGGATGATGATGAGCTGCTCCGCAAGAAAGTGATGAAGGCTAAAACGGATGCTGGCCCAAAAGAGCAAAATTCTGAGAAGCCCGACTATATTGAAAATATTTTTTTATTGATGAACCTGGTAAGTTCAGAGGACGTTGTTAAAAAGTTTGAGGAGGATTATAATAATTGCTCGATCCGTTATGGTGATATGAAAAAGCAGCTTGCTGAAGATATGGTACAATTTATTGCTCCTATACGTGAGAAAGTGAACAGCATACTGGCGGATGAAAAATACCTGCATGCTGTAATGCAGAAGGGTGCAGAGAAGGCTCGCAAAAGCGCTCAGGCCACCATGCAACTGGTAAGGCAGGCCATGGGTTTGAATTACTTTTGAGGAATGGCTATCAGTTGTCAGCTATCAGCAATCAGCTTAGATTCCAATGTTGGCGAGATAAAAGGTTTAGTCAGTTATATAAATTGAATAGTCAAACTAAACTAAGAGTTTGATCAACCGAGGTAAAAGAGCTGATAGCTGATAGCCGAAAGCTGACAGCCTGTATTCAAATATATTTTCTAATTTCCCGTTTAGTACTTTATATTTAAGAATGGCAAAGAACAAGAAACCTAAACATATCGCAGTAGCAGGGAACATAGGTGCCGGAAAGACCACTTTAACGGAAATGCTTAGTAAACATTATAAGTGGATACCCCAGTTTGAAGATGTGGATCATAACCCCTATCTCAATGATTTTTATGAGGACATGCCACGCTGGAGTTTTAACCTGCAGATATTTTTTTTAAACAACCGCCTCAACCAGTTGCTTGAAATTTATGATGGAACAGAAACGGTAATACAGGATAGAACAATTTATGAAGATGCCCATATTTTTGCGCCCAACCTGCATGAAATGGGACTGATGAGTAAACGTGATTTTTCGAACTATTTCCAGTTTTTTGAAACGCTAAAAAAAATGGTCCATCCGCCAGACCTGTTGATCTACCTGAAAGCCTCCGTGCCAACGCTGGTGGCACAGATCCAGAAACGAGGCAGGGAGTATGAAGAGAATATCAGGCTTGATTACTTGAAAAGATTGAATGAATTTTATAATAAATGGACCGAAAGTTATAAAGAAGGCCCGTTATTGGTAATTGATGTAGATAAAAATAAATTCGGGGATGATGAAGAACACCTGGGCGAGATCATCAACAGGATAGACTCGCAGCTTTACGGGTTGTTTTAATGGTTTGTCGCTATCGCTCCTTAACATTCCTTTAAAGGGTTACTTATAATCTGAAAACTGCTTCAGGTCATCCAGGTAATTGTCAATCCTGGTCAGCCATTTCCTTTGCTGTAGCGGGTTTCTTGAATAGTCCGTTTGCCGGTCATACTCATTTTGCATTTGTTGTAATTCGCTCATTGTATTTTGGTAAATGGTGTTTATATCTTTATTGCACGAGGCGGCGCGATAACGATATCTTTTCAACGCTTTATTTAGTTTACGGGTATAAATTTCCGCTATATCGAAATGACCCTGTTCGTGAGAAAGGATATAATCATTTTTCACGCGGCCCCAGGAATTTTTCTTGTCGAAATTACAACGGAGCTCGTAATGAAATGACTGGCCGTTTGTACTAAAGTTTATTAATATGCCACTGCTGGTTAAAGCGGCGTTTGATGTATTAATTGGTGGCTCGCCCTTAAAGTCGCTCCAGCTTAACCTCCTGACGGCATTCCATTGAATAACGTCGGATTTGTTACCAGGGATAATAAAAGAAAGGAAAAAAAGGGAAACTATTACTATACGAAAAATCATGATTTTGAAATTATGAATTTCAACGTAAAGCTGTCCGGTTTTATTTAAAAAGAAACCTTAATGTTTTAGACCAGGATTTATGGATTTATAAGATTGACCATGGTGGCTTGATACTATTTGGTAACGTTTACGAATAAACGAAAAATACCTAATTCAGTATTCCGGTACTGCTTTGTTTCTCGTTAATGGGTGACTGTTCTTCTAGCGAATAGTGCTGTTAAACCCAAAATTTTACTAATGGTATTCCTTCAACTATTTTAAAACCTGTAAAAATTAACGGCGATATTTTGAATATATTGCATTTTAATTCGCCGGAAAATTCGTGGATAATTTTGAGAATTTCCGTTTGATTCTAAAAATAATTACAGACATGAAGTATACAGCATTGAATTCAGCCATTTTTACGACTAACCGGCAAAGGTTCGTAGAGAAAATGGACCGCGATTCCATAGCTATCTTTAATAGTAATGATGAATTGCCCAGGAATGCCGACCAGTTGTACACATTCAAACAAAACTCAGACCTGTACTGGCTTACCGGCATTGAACAGGAAGATTCGATGCTCATAATTTTCCCGGATAACATCGACCCAAAATACCGGGAAGTACTGGTACTCGTTCGCCCGAACGAACTTAAAGAAAAGTGGGATGGCCGTCGTTTAAGGATCCAGGAGGCAGAAGCTATTTCAGGAATTAAAACAATCCTTTGGCTGGATAGCCTGGAAGCCATGCTGCAACCATGGATTCATCTTGCAGACACCATTTACTTAAACAGCAATGAAAATGATCGCAAGGCAAACCTGGTACGTGTGAGAGATTACCGGTATGCAGACGAAATGCGCTTACGTTACCCCCTTCACCAGTATAAGCGAAGCGCCAAAATAATGAAAAACCTGAGGGCCGTCAAAACTTCGCTGGAAGTGGAAGTGATGCAGCAAGCGGTTGATATCACCGGCAAAACTTTTCGACGCCTCCTGCAATTTATTAAACCGGGCGTTTTTGAATTTGAAATTGAAGCGGAGATCTATCATGAATTCCTGCGGAACCGCGCCACCGGTCCGGCATATTCCAGTATCATCGCCAGTGGCGACCGCGCGAGAACCCTGCATTACATCAGCAATAACCAGCAATGTAAAGACGGCGAACTGGTTCTGATGGATTTCGGCGCAGAATACGGAGGTTATTGTGCTGATTTAACCCGTACGGTTCCGGTTAATGGAAGATTTACAGATCGCCAGAGGGTAGTTTACAATGCCTGCCTGCACCTGCATAATCATGCGAAAAACTTATTGAAACCCGGGATAAGCGTGGTGGATTATACCGAAAAGATGGGTGATGAGGCTACACAGGTGTTCCTAAACATAGGGTTGTTAAATCAAAATGACATTAACAAAGAAACACCCGAGAACCGTGCCTATCGTAAATATTTATACCATGGCATTTCACATCATTTAGGCATTGATGTCCATGACCTGGGCACCCGAACAGAGCCATTGGTGCCAGGGATGTTGCTAACGGTAGAACCCGGCATTTATATAGAAGAAGAGAAATTGGGAGTACGAATTGAAAACAACATATGGATCACTGAAGATGGAAATGATGACCTGTTCAAAAATATTCCTATCACTGCCGAAGAAATAGAGGACCTTATGAAATGAAACAGATCCCCAATATTTTTACATTATTAAACCTGGTTTTTGGGTGCATAGCCATTGTATTCGCCTTGCAAACAGATGCTATCAATATTTTCCAGGGGGATGATCTGACCACCAGTTTTAACATGCCCGAAAAGCTCACTTTTGCGGCAATATGTATTGGAATCGCTGCAATTATTGATTTTTTAGATGGATTTATCGCGCGTTTATTTAATGCATCCAGTGAATTGGGTAAGCAACTTGATTCATTAAGTGATGTAGTAAGTTTCGGTGTTGCCCCGGCCGTAATTTTATACCAGTTTTTAAGACTAAGTTTTATGCAGGAAGAAAACGCTTTCGACGTAAACACGGTTTGGCTGATGCCAGCCTTCATCTTTGCGGCAGCAGGCGCATTCCGTTTAGCAAGGTTTAATATTGATCCCTCACAGGCATATGGTTTTAAGGGCGTGCCCATCCCGGCTGCAGGATTAGTGATAGCTTCATTACCCCTCATCGCTCATTACAATTATTTTGACGGCGCCGTTAACGTGTTGCTTTTTAATAAATGGTTTTTATACGTTTTGATTTTAATGACCAGCTACCTTATGATCAGCAAGCTGCCGCTGATGGCGCTTAAATTTAAAAATCCGGGAATATTGAATAACCTGCCTAAGGTTTTTTTGGTGATCGTTGCTATTCTTGCGGCTATTTTATTAAAATGGCTGGCTGTGCCGGTGGTTTTCATTTCTTATATTGCCCTATCTTTAATGTTCAAAAATAAAGCAACATGACGTTTTCAATACAGGTGAAAGTGATGCCCTTAAAAGAATTATTAGACCCCCAGGGTAAAGCGGTTATGGGTGGATTAGGAAATTTAGGCCTGGCTGGAATTCGTGATGTTCGAATCGGTAAAAATATTACGTTGGAAGTGGAAGCCAGTTCGGAGGAAGAAGCCAAAACGATCGCAGAAGAAGCATCCAAAAAATTACTGGCCAACCCCGTTATGGAATATTTTGAAGTATCAGCGGTGTGAGGTATGAGATATGAGGTGAAAACCGCAGGTGGCATTGTGTTTCTGGCGAACGCCGGGGAAGTGATGTGACGAACGCAAAATATAAGGTTTACTTAAACAAATTCCGTGATGATTTATCGGCTGAAGGCTAGCGTTTTTGCTCATACCTCATACCTCATACCTCACACCTCATCCCTCATACTTCAAACCTCATACCTCGAAAGACATGCTCTACCTTGTTCCCTCACCCATCGGAAACCTGCAGGATATTACTTTCAGAGCCATAGAGACCTTAAAAAAGGTAGACCTCATACTTGCCGAAGAC
>JBDSBP010000281.1:0-19365 GCA_039921525.1 Chitinophagaceae bacterium
TGGATCATGCGCCTGCAGAGCAACTGTACCACTGGAGATCAAACGGCCCGGATGGCCCCTGGGCGGTGTGGCATTCTCGGGTTCGGTATAATCTACCACGGTTTTATCATTTATTTTAGTGATAACCTTTTTCCCCTCCACCTTTATATATAATGTAAACCATATACTATCCTTCACATATACTTCGCGTGTATCCACTATATCGTATAAACCAGCCGTTCTTTTCCAGTCCGTATGCGAGTTATTCACCTGCACTTCAAATCCTTTGTCTGGAAAGCCTTTGTCCTGGTAAACTGTATGAAAGTACAAGCCTGAATTAGAACCTGGCATTGTTTTAACCTGTGCTTTAAGCTCAAAATTTTTAAAGTTATGATCCATCACATTCCCATCATAAAACAAATGCGAAGTGGGTCCGGCAACCACTATATATCCGTCTTCTATTTTAAAGGAGCCCGGTTTGTCGCTGGCTTTCCAGCCGTTGAACGTTTTCCCGTCAAACAAACTGATCCAGCCCTTGCCGGTTGTTGATTTGTTGGAACTGGAGCAGGCGTTGGCAATAACAATTGCCGCTAAGAATAGACTCTTTCTGATCATATGGTTGAATTATTAATTGTTGAAGCTTATGCAATCGTCCAAAACGTTCGTTTTCTATTATAAGGCAATGTAAATAAATTATTCGGCAATGATTATTGTTAGTAATAATTATAATTGTTTTCTTACGATGTAAGACATAGGAGTTGGTGGGTTGGAGAAGAATTTGAAGGAGGATAAAAAATCTAAACGATATATTTTTTTCAGCTCCATAACGTACTATTGCAAACTTAATTAATTCCTTTAGCAGACCCACATCTTACTCACACTGTTAAATCAAATACAAATTATTATTTCCCGAAAGCACTACCCGTTTAAAACCGCATTTTTGAGTTAACAACCTCAACATGCACCAAAGGTTACTATTAATATTACTTATAGCAATAGCAGACGAGGCGCAGGCTCAGACTTTCAAACTCGCCGGTACCATTACAAATGCAGCAAGAGAACCGGTTTCCCTTGTTTCTGTGCAGGTTAAAAACTGGCAAACCGGCACGCTTAGCAAAGACGATGGCACTTACTCGCTAAACCTGGAAGAAGGAAAGTACGACATCATTTATAGTATCATTGGTTACAAGGCACAGGTATTAAGCCTTGTGATTAAAAAGGATTATGTACAGGATATAATATTGGAAGCCGATCGCTCTTCCCTTGAAAACGTAACCATAAAAGCCCGGTACAAGGATGGTGCAAATGAAATTATCAAAAATGTGATCCGTCATAAGGATAGCCTGCAAAATGCTGCAGGCGCCTGGTCCTGCAAAGTGTATATCAAGGCCGTGCAACAGGATAGTTCCTCCAAAACCAAAAAACAAAAGGTAAAAAAAGATACGGTTGCTGCTAACCGTGATGTCGCCAATATGGCCATGACCGAAATTTCTTTGCTCCTCGATTATGCCTCTGCTGACAAAATAAAAGAACAACGCTTGGGTGTGGCAGGTTCCGGTAGCAGTATTGATCTCTTTTACCTGTCTGCCACTGAAGGATTTTTTGATTTTTATAATAACCTTGTAAAAGTACCAGGTCTTTCTATGGCGCCGTTTTTATCACCAGTAAGTTACAGCGGCCTTCTGGGGTATCGTTTCAAAACGCTAAAAACGGAAAAAAGAGGCAATTATAAATGGTACACTATCGCAGTAAAGCCACGACAAATGAGTAACGCCACCGTTGAAGGAGTGATAACTATCTGCGACAGTAACTGGACCATTCAACATACCCTGTTCCAGTTCCCATCTTATCATTTACCCCAGTATGATTTTTTTGAAGTAGAGCAATGGTACGACACATCTCATGTTCACCCTGCGCTGATATCAAGGCAACAATTTACATACAGGTCAAAATATGGGCGTAATAAATTATCTGGTAGCACAATAGTTAGTTATGAAGATTACGAGTTGAATAAACAGTTTCCCAAAAATTATTTTGGGGTTGAAATAAGCGCAACAACGGCAGAAGCATATAAGCGCGACAGTAGTTTCTGGCAATCCGCCCGTACAGAGCCGCTTACCGACAAGGAAATTAAATTTATACATTATAAGGATAGTATTTATCGAATTACCAATTCCAAAAAATACCTGGATTCATTAGACAGGCGGACCAATAGATTTACCTGGAAAAAATTTCTGTTAGACGGTCAAACGCTTTACAACCGGGAACTCGAACGCACCTGGCAATTGCCGCCCCTGCTCGGGCTTTATCAACCGTTCGCATTTGGCGGCAACCGTATCACCCCCAGTGTTTCCTATTTTAAAACGTACCCTTCCAAAAAAAACATCTCGGTGTTTGCAGATGCCAGTTATGGCTTTCGCAATAAAGATCTTAATGGTTCTATTCGGCTTCATAGATTGTACAATCCCTTCAACAGGGGATTTTATGGTGCTTCCCTCGTTCGGGATTTTGATTTTATTTTTGAAGGTGATGCCTGGATCAACATGCTCAAACGTGGTAATCAGTACCTGAAGAATGCCTTTGGCCTCTATCACGGTGTCGAACTTGTAAACGGTCTCTTTCTATATACCGATCTTGATGTGGCTTTCAGGAGATCGCTTAGCGATTATAAAACAAGCTCATTCATCGATGATGCATTTGGTGGTGTGTTAAAGGATACGGCTAAAGCTTTCGAATCCTACGATGCCGTATATGGAAAGATAAAAATGGAATACACGCCACGCCAGCGTTATATCAGGGAGCCCAGGGAAAAGATAATCCTTGGTTCAAAATGGCCTACCTTTTACACCACCTGGCGTAAAGGAATAAAAGGCATTATGAATAGTAAAGTGGACTTTGATTATTGGGATGTAGGCATGCGACAGGAAATTAGCTTTGGCTTATTTGGCTTGCTGCATTATAATGTAAACAGTGGTAGTTTTCTCAGTCGCAAGGACCTCAGGCTTGTAGATTACCAATACCAGCGCCAGGGCGATCCCATATTATTTAGTAACCCAGATGCCTCTTTCCAGGCGCTTGATTCTTCCTTTCCCGTATTCAACCGGTTTTACCAGGGCCATGTGGTACATGAGTTTAACGGTTATTTAATTAACAAGATTCCACTATTGAAAAAACTGCAGTTAAGGGAGATAGCCGGCGCCGGTTTCCTCTATGCGCCAGAGCGCGACCTTAAGTATGTAGAAATGTTTGCAGGTATTGAAAGGGTTTTTAAATGGCCCTTTAGTGCAGGATCCAAATTCAAACTGGGTGTTTATATGGTAGGGTCTGCGGCTAATAAATTTACCAATCCGCTGACGTTTAAAATCGGGGTAACGGGGTGGGATAAACGAAGGAACAGGTGGTTTTGAAAAATGGTTGTTTAAAAAATTGTGAAAGTGCCTGCACTACCTTCCCCTCCTTTTTCCTATTGAAAACAAGGAGGGACGTTGGATTCCGTTGCGCAGCACGGAATTCAACGGGTTGGTTACCGCGCGGTGTGGCTAGCGAATAGGTGTTCAAAACTCAGCAACTCAGATCATTCGGAGGCAATCCGCAGCTACCACCCCCGTTCAGAAACGTGCTTCGCATCGTTTCCGAACATCCCCTCCCTGGAAAAAGGAGGGGAAGATAGGCGATCACTCAAACAGGTTTCAGATAACCATTTAATCAGTTGGAGGTTACTTCGCAACTCGAAAACAAAGCCGTTATCTATCTTACCACCTAGGTTTTATACTTATGACGTTTCGCTTTCCATTCTGCCATGCCATATTCGCTCAGGCTAACTTTGCCTTCCATCGTATCCTCGCTGCCTACCACACCTTTAAATGTGAAATTAAGGCGCACGCCATTAAGTGTGTAGGAACTTCGCACCAGGATATCGCTACCATAAAAACTACCGGTTAGTTCACGGGCTGCATACCCTGCATAATGCGTACCTGACAACTCATTATCTTTCTGTTTAAAAAGGAAGGTCTGGTTTGCACTACCAGCAGCAAACTTCATCTCAACATCCCATTCGCCATTAATATCAAAAGCAGCAGCACCAGTTGGTTCCTGTTTTACAGGAGGTTTAGAAAGCACGGCAAAAACGCGGTCGGCAATGATCCGTTCTTCACCATCTTTAAGCTGGGAGGAATTGATCAGGATGTTTGGTTTAAAATTGGGGGGGAACGGCAGGAAACTTCCGGCACCACTAACCGCAACACGTGGATCGGCGTTCCATAATAACTGTTCTACCTCGTCTCCGGTGAGGGGAATTTTTTCAATATCCCAATTAACCAAAAGATCAGGACTCGGATTAGAGAGCTCGTCTATTTTGGGTTGACGAATTTCCAGGCTAAGTCCCGGTATCTTACTTAAGCGAACCGAAATATATTCCAACCGCTTCGTCCATATCGCTATTTCTTTTGCATGGTCTCGTTTCATCCACATTTCAACGGCCATTAGCATACCTAAAATCTCTTCCCTTCCTACCTTATATCCACGGCCAAAGCCATGGTGAGGAGCACTCGTTACCCAGGCTGCCTTCACCAGGTCTTTGCGGCCAAGCAGCAATCCCGCGCATTGTGGACCCCTTAGATACTTGCCTCCGCTGTATGCAACCAAATCAGCGCCCAGCGCCAGGTGTGGATTAGGGACCGGCAATCCTTCCGCAGCCGCATCTACTAATATAGGAACACTAAGTGGTTTTGCGAGGGTAGCTATTTCTTTTAGAGAAAGGGGACCATTCATAGATCTAGGTCCTGCTAAAACCAACACCATAGCCGTTTTTGGACCAAAGGCAGCTTCGAGTTCCTCCCGGTTTTCTACCGTGATCATTTTTACACCTGTTCCCCTAACGGCAGATTCATATGCCGTCCAGGAATACTTTGGAATGATCACCTCATCTTTCATTCCGTTAAGATTCGGCAGTTGCCAGAGTTTATCCGGATCGCCGCCAGTTATAATTCCGGTGGCAGCAAGAATTAACGAAGCTGTGGCACCACAGGTTACCATACCCCATTCGGCGCCGGTGAGATTTGCCAGGCGTTGTCCTGCACCTTCCATCAATTCATCAATCTCCACGTAATCAAGGGTAGCCTCATGCATTGCCTTTTCTACTTCCGGCAATATCCTGCATCCGCCAATTATGGTGATGGTGCCTCTTCCGTTAATCACCGGCCTAACACCCAATGATGCATAAATGCTTTCCCCTGCCTTATGTGAAGACGAAGTAAACGGAGTGGAAAAGACAGATGGCAGGGTTGTACCTCCGACTAAAGGCAAAATAGATAACCCTTTAATAAGTTCTCTTCGTTGCATTTATTTTATTTTTAAGATGTTTCATAATTTGCTTTGTTTTCAAGTGAAAATAATATACTTTTCGATCTGTGTTTCGTGTTAGTAAAAGAAAGTGTAGATTTTTATTATCTTCAGTCTTTAAAACTTTTTTTCATGGATAAAGCGTCTTTTGATAAATATAAGGAAGAACGGTATATAGATCAAATGAAGTATTACAGTGCCAAAGCTGGCAAAAATCAAAAAAAGTATAGACAATTCCAATGGATATTAATTATTCTATCCGCACTAACTCCTGTTGTTGCAGCCTTAAACGGAATTAAGGGAGTAACAACTGATTCCACTTATTCTAATAGTATGACAATTCTGGTTGTAGCCATTTCAAGTATTGTTGCCATTTTAACAACAGGCATGAAAACATTCAATTACCAGGAATTGTGGCTCACCTATCGTAGCACCTATGAAAAATTGAAACCAGAAATTTATTACTATGAATTTAACATTGCGGATTATGGAAAACCAGGCATTGATAAAGAATCACTTTTTGTATCAAGGGTTGAAGCCATCCTCGATACAGAGCATAATCAATGGCCGCCTGCAAAAAAATTGAGTGAAAATCAACGTGCATCAGGCAATGAGGAAACCAACCAATCCCCTACTGCCAGCGTTGTTACAAATCCGGTAGATAATAATAATTCTGTTAATAGCAATATTACAGCACCAATAGTAAGTGCTGATGCTACACCAACTGAAAATACTGACACAAACCCCATTGAAACTGCAGATACCGCAACAAGTCCAACACCCGATAGTGAACAGACAGAAATTGCTGATAATAAAGCGAAGGAGGAATAATATTATCTTTCCGGCTAATACTTTTTCAAAACTTTCATCAACAAACCCGCAATGATTACATTACCCTTATCTGACGGATGAAGGCCATCATACGTTACATCTATTGCGTTAACCGGATACGGATACTCATCGGTTTGAGGATGGAAAGGAACATCAATAAATTTCGGGTAAGGATAATTTTTATAAGCGCCAGTCTGCGGATCTTTAAGTCGTTTGTACTTTACCAGGCTTTCCATCTTCATTTCTTTATTATGGTACAGGTCAACCACTTTAAAATGTTCAAACTGACCGATGCTGTCGATAGCCCTGGCAAATTGTTCCAGTGACTGTCCGTTCTTTTCTTTGTAAGAGCCGTAGGCATTGTTTTTCATATCATTGATATAAATAAAATCAGCACGTTGCATGGGTGTTATAAGTATGATCTTTGCAGATTGGTTAAGGCGGCGAAGTTTATTAATGATAATCCGGAATGAACCATACATTGTACTATTACCTGTATTATTTTGATAATCGGTTAACTGACCCAGGGGCCTCCCATGCCACCAATCATTAGTACCTAGAAAGACAGAATATACATCAGCTTTCTGCAGGTCGAGCTTTTCAATAGCTTCGGCAATTCCACCCGATGTCCAACCGTTGTGTCCCTGGTTAATATAATGGATATTTGGCAGCTTTTCAACCACTCGTGTCATATATCCTTTGGTGATGCGGTTTCCAGTTTCATTTGGATGCTCGTTGAGATAGGTTATGGAATCACCGATGGCCACCCATATAATTTCCTTTTTTGCAAATGAAGTGATGATAAAAAAAAGGACAAGCAGAAAAAATAGCTTTTTCATTTGATTTATGAATGAATTAGTAATAAAAATAAAATATTGAATGCAAATTAGTTTTTAAAACAATTCATTTCAGGACTCTCCTGTAATTTGATATTTTCTTACCCTTGATTTTACATTTACCTTCAATAGTGCAAATCCCATTTTGCAGACGCTTCTATGGTAACCGCATTTAAAACCCAAGGCATGCAGACTGTCCAGGTCTCAATTTTCACAGTCGAACTTCCTGCAATTATCACGGATTAAATCCATAAATGATAACATAACCAGTTGGTTTTAAAATCGTGCCTGGTTGCTGGTCTTTTTATTGCTGTTGTTATTGCAGATGTTGTTGTTGAATAAATAAAGCTGTCTGAATAACAATACTGTTTGACTTCAGGTTTCCCGTTCTTTGCAAATACATGTTTATTTCCGTAAGTATTCCATCCAACTTGCTGTTTAGGAATCGTTTCATAGAAGAACAATGGGAGCCGAATTTTATTTTTATATTAGAATTTAAAGAACATCTTATCTTAATAACTTTAATTATTCTCTTTGCATAGGTATATGGTGAGAAATATGCTTAAGTGAACAACATTATGGTACTGTTTAACAATCACACCTATTATGACAAAACCATGCCTTTACCTGTTTGCCAACGTCGTTATTTTTATGATGGCAAATTCGATTGCCACCGTACAGGCACAAACGAAGATTCTGTCGAAAGATACAATGCCTGCCGTTGCAGACATGCCCCAACATGACACTCCGATAACAAGGCACCTGAATACAGAAATCGGCGAAGCCGGAAACAATACGGGTTTTGACATGGCACCCGAAACAACGCTGAAGGTGGTGAATGCTGCCGTTAAAAATATACCAACTAAACTACCGGCCGGCCCTTTTAAACCAACATGGGAATCGCTAAAGGCTAATTATGTAGTGCCTAAATGGTTTATCGGGGCAAAATTTGGATTGTTTATGCATTGGGGAGTTTTCTCCGTGCCGGCCCATAGAAATGAATGGTACGAAAAACATATGTATGGCGCCCCGGAGGTGATGGCCTGGCACCGGGATCATTTCGGTGCCCAGGATAAATTCGGGTACAAAGATTTTATTCCACTCTTCACCCAAAATAAATTTGACGCGGATGCCTGGGCAACGTTATTTAAAAAATCAGGGGCGAAATTTATAATACCTACCGCCCAGCACCATGAAAATTTTGCGATGTGGGATAGTAAGGTTACCCCGTTCAACGCCAAACAAATGGGACCAAATCGCGACCTTATCGGTGAGCTTTGCAAAGCTGTTCGTAAACAGGGCCTGAAATTCGGGGTCTCCAATCATGGCATTGAAAATTTTCAGTTTATCAACCCGCCCCCTGACCTGCTAAACAAACTTAAAGCCGAACAAGCCGATCTTTTTGATCCCCAATGGGCCGACTTTTACAATGTAGCTGACAGGAGTGATTCAGCATGCCGGAAATTCCTGGTCAACTGGTTTGAGCGCAACGTGGAACTGATAGATAAATACCGGCCTGATATGTTATGGTTTGACAATGGCATTGACCAGCGCTACCTGGATCCACTAAAGCTGAATATAGCGGCTTATTATTACAATCGGGCCAGGCAATGGGGCAAGGAAGTATCAGTGAGTACCAAGAAGGCTGCCTTTGCTCCATCCGGAACTAATATTGGAACCATTGGCTCCATCCTTGATTTTGAAGGACACGTTCCGCCAGGTATCCGAACCGGTGTGTGGCAGGTAGATAGCCAGATCGGTTCTACCTGGGGATACACGCGTGATATGCGCGTTAACAGTGCGGAGTCTGTTATCGGACGACTTATCGAAATCGTAAGCAGGAATGGCACACTTCTTCTTAATCTTTCACCCAAATCAGACGGAACCATACCGCAGGAACAACAGGAAACCCTGCTCGGTATTGGCAAATGGCTCACTGTAAATGGGGAAGCCATTTACGAAACGCACAACTGGACGAAGTTTGGGGAAGAAACACCGGGAGGATTGAAAATTCGTTTCACGGTTAAAGGCGATGTACTCTATGCCATTATCGTCGGCAAATGGCCGGGGTCTGCGGCGCTCCTAACCTCGCTCGCACGGGGTACTGCACCCTCCGGAAAAATTACTTCTATCACCATGCTCGGCTTCAATGCTCAACTGACTTTCCACCAGGATCCAACAGGCCTGAAGGTAAATTTACCAGCCACTGCGCCTTGCGAGTATGCTTATACGTTAAAAATTACGGGTCTGAAAATAAATCCGCCAACGTGGACAAAATCGGGTAATCCAGTGATTAACGAGGGCACAAAGGCAACAGGTCAATAAGTCATTCGTTTTTATTGATATATGTTCTCCTACCGGTAAACATCTTAAGAATCATTATTTATATGAAGTACCGTAATGCTTGACTACCTTGTGCAAAATCTATATCATGTCTGTAAATATTAAAAAACAATTCGGTATCTGGATGGACTCTCACAATGCAGTTATAATAGGAAAAGAGCATATTGAAAGCGGAAACTTTATTGTTCTTGGCCGGGTACAAGCAAACGACGATGAAAGTAATTCAAATGAAAAGACAGCTAATAATGCTAAACGCGGTTCACTTCAAAAATTCTTTAAAGATATTTGTTCTTTCATGCAAAATGTTGATGAAGTTCATGTAACGGGTACGGGTACTGCCCAGGAACAATTTATCCGGCATCTTGCTGAAACGCCACAATATAAAAATGCGACTGCCCATGAAAGTACTGCTAATAAAATGTCAGATGAAAAATTAATTGAATACATCACGGCAAAGTTTAATGCGGAACTGGTAGGATGAGGATGACACAGTATAATTAGTGAAAAAACGTCGGTATAATCCTAAGTCGGGAATCTGCTCCGACAGGAGGGGTTGGTTCTGGTTTGTTAAGAGACTTTGAATAACAATTTACAATTCTATTTTGTATTTACCCGGCAATTACAGGGCGTTTGTAGGGAAGGCTTGCTACCTCCCTGTTAAACCTACCGTTAACACACAAGCCTGATACACGAAGTGCATTTGGTATTTTGACAACGTTCTCGATACTATACTTGGGGGTTCGTATGCAATCAGGGCGGGGGCATGCCCCGCCCCCTGCAAGCGCCCTTTTTTTTAGTCAGCCCTGGTATATATGCATGTTATTTTATTCACCCAATGCTGCTGGCGCAGCGCAGTTATATGTTCATACTACCCCAATACGAAAAATAAATTCCCCCAAATAATAATTTGCGGAATGCAATCGGAGAATCTAAGCAAGAGATTCAAAGAATCATAAGCGAAACCAGTTACCAGGCACATATGATTTATGTTAATTGACAATTTAACTTTACATTTATCAATTACAACGATTGCAAATATCATTTTAAAGTGCCCACCTTTTTAAAAGCCTGATAATATTGATAACGTTTTATTATTCCTGGCTTTTGTAAAAAAATCAGTTATTTGTTTCCGATAGCAAGTGTTCCAATCTCTTTAACACAGTTCAAGTTTTTACTAAAATATAAATGCATATGCGAAAAAATCTACACAATGTTTTTTTCCCGGTAGCTAAAAGAATGGTGGCGGGGCTTTTAACTACCATCCTAACCCTGTATGGATTTAATGAAGCCAGCGGCCAGGTTATTTCGGGTAAAGTGGCATCCTCATCCGGTGATCCTTTGCAGGGAGTAACCGTTGCAGTAAAGGGATCAACAGAAGGCACCACGTCGGGTGTTGATGGTAGCTACCGTGTAAATGCACCCAATGGCAAAACCACGTTGGTGTTCTCTTTTGTGGGCTACCTTACCCAGGAAATAGCCATCAGTAATCGCACAACTATAAATATAGCCATGGAGGCAGGTGCCAAAGCGTTAGATGAGGTGGTAGTAATTGGATATGGGACTGAAAGAAAAGTGAATCTTACAGGTTCCATTTCCACGCTTGCCATGAAGCAAAAGGAAAATATGCCGATCACCAATGCGAGCCAGGCCCTGCATGGTTTGGGCGGCGTATGGGTGAACCAGGCAGGAGGCAAACCAGGACAAGATTTTGGCTCTATCAGGATTCGCGGGGTGGGAACGACCAATAATAGTAACCCACTTGTACTGGTAGATGGGATTGAATATAATATGAATGAAATTAACCCCGCTACCATAGAAACCATCACCGTTTTAAAAGATGCTTCGGCTGCTATTTACGGATCACGGGCGGCAAACGGCGTTATCCTGGTGACTACCAAATCAGGTAAAAAAGGCAAGTCTGAAATAAATTACAGCTTTTCTCATGGCATACAGGATGTAACTTTTATGCCCGATGTGGAATGGGATCCTATTATTTACATGGTAAACAAGGACCAGGCCCTGCGTAATGAAGGGAAAACAGTGGTGGACTACTCCGATGCCCAAATAGATGAATACCGAAAGGGCATGGCCACCAACCCGTATGCATATCCGAACAGGAATTTATTTGATGAGATATTAAAGAAAGGATATTTGCAACAGCATAACCTGCGGTTCTCCGGTGGTTCAGATAAAATTATTTACAGCCTGGCTTTAGGCTACATGGACCAGGGTGGCATCATGATTGCCGCCAATCACGCCAACCGCTATTCGATCGATTTAAATGTAACGGCCAATGTGACAGAGAAGATAAAAGTGGGTGGCACTATTAAAAGCACCTATCGAAAATACCATGAACCGAATGGAGGAACAGAAGGTTTTTTCAACAGCCTCTTCCGGTCGCTGCCCATAATGGCTTCCTACCTGGAAGATGGAAGGTATGGTAGTGTTGTATTTGCCACACCCGGTTTAAATGTGATTGGCAACCCTCACACCAGGCTTAGAGAAGGCAATAATGAACATGCTTCCATGCGCACCCTTACAAAAATATTTGCAGATGTTAGCCTGCCATTTCATTTATCGTACAGTGCTAATTTAGGGGTGGATAAAGCCAACGGAGCAGCCGACAAAGTAGATGGGGCAAGCAGGCAATTTGTGCCCATCATGACTACCTATCACCCGCTTACCAAAGTGCCGAACTTTCTTAATCCTACTCCGTATGCGTACACCTATAACGAAGATAATTTATACCTGTCAGCTTATCAAACCCTGAGCTGGCAACAAAAGTTTAATAATCACAGCGTTTCCGCCATGGGTGGTATGAGTTACACAAAGTTTAATAACAATTTTTCTTCCAGCCAGATATTCGGCTTTTTCGATAATTCCCTTACCGATATTAGTGCCGGTTCCATTAACCCACAGGTTACCGGCAAACGTACGGAGGATGTTTTGCTATCTTATTTTGGACGTGTAGGGTATAATTATAAAGAAAAATATTTATTGGATGCTACCATACGCAACGATGGCTCCAGCCGGTTTAAAGAGGATCGGCGCTGGGGGGTATTCTATGGCGTATCAGCGGGATGGCGCCTGGACCAGGAAGCCTTTTTTAAGAGTATAAGTAAATTAAGCTTTATTGATTTATTTAAAATCAGGGCATCCTATGGAGAGTTAGGAAACCAGGCGGTAAATCTATACAGCTATTTCGCCACGGTAAACCTTGGTTTTGATTATGCCTTCAACAATACCATTGCTTCCGGTTCTGCCGTCACAAGCGCAATAGAACCAAATATCTCCTGGGAGACAACGCATAGTTATGATGTAGGAACCGATATATCTGCCTGGAACGGAAAGCTGAATGTCACTTTCGACCTGTTTAAAAAGCGTACTTCAGATATTCTGCGACAGGTGAATATACCGGCACAGGTAGGCGGCCTGACCGGGCCCGTTAAAAACATTGGCGTTGTTGATAATACTGGCTACGATTTTAGCATATCGCACCGCAACAATTTCGGGAAATTCAAATACGAAGCGGGCGTTGAATTTGGATATGTAAAGAACCAGGTAATTAATTTAAATGGTCAACGTATAATTGGTACCCGCAGAATTACCACGGAAGGGTACCCGATAGACTCGTATTTTATATATGAAGCTATAGGAATTTACCAGACCCAGGAGGAAGTGGATAAAAGTGCCAAGATCAGCAATGCTGTAAAACCTGGTTACCTGAAATATAAAGATCAAAACAATGATGGAAAAATTAATGGCAATGATCGCATTATACGAGGCAATTCCATTCCCAAATATACTTATGGCTTTACATTAAATCTTGGTTACCTGGGCTTCAGCCTAAACACCTTTTTCCAGGGAGTGCAGGGTGTAAACCTTTACCCAACCGCCAATCTCGCAACCCCGTATAATAACGGCGCCGGCGTAACCAAAGAATGGATTACAGATTCATGGACCCCTACAAGAACCAATGCCCGCCTCCCGATCCTCACCACGGCTACCGGTGCCACAGAAAATTTTCAATCATCTACATTTTTCCTGAAAGATGGTTCTTACCTGCGGATGAAAAATATCCAGTTAAAATATAACCTGCCTGTAAAATTAATATCGCGGTTTAAATTAACCAACCTGAGCATTTTTGCAAATGGTGAAAACATCGTCACCTTCACTAAATTCAAAGATTTTGACCCCGAGAAAATTATTACCCAGGATAACATATACGAATATCCTTCTGTGAAAACATATAGTTTTGGAATCAACGCTACTTTTTAATAATCTGAACAGCTATAAATAATCAGCAACATGAAAAAAATATTCAGTTTTGTTTTTTGCGCTACATTCCTGTTCGGTTGTTCCAAGAATTTATTAGATACACAGCCCAACGACAGGTACTCTGAAGAAACTTACTGGACCTCGGAAAAAAATGCCGTAGCCGCCTTAAATGGTTGTTATGCGGTATTAAAAGAAGACGGTATTTTCGGTGGAACGGCCACGCCCCTTTGGGAAGAAACGGCGACGCCCAATGCATACAATTATGATAATTCATTTGGCTTTAATGTTATTGCCCTGGGTACACAAACGGCCAGCCCGGCAAGTACCGCCGAAATTATTAATAACCGCTGGTCAGACAGCTATCGCGGCATCGGGCGGTGTAATACACTCCTCTCAGAGATCGACAAAGCGCCAATGACCGATGCGCTTAAAACGCAGATGAAGGCCGAGGCTAAATTCTTAAGAGGCTTATATTATTCACTGCTGGAAATGTACTACGGGGGCGCTCCATTAATATTGGCAAAGCCAGATGCGGCTACCCAGGCAACTCTCCCCAGGAATACAAGAACAGAGGTGGTTACACAAATAGTAAAAGACCTGGATGAAGCCGCCGCTGCCCTGCCGGCAAAATACGCTTCCGCTGCCGATAAAGGAAGAGCCACCAAAGGTGCTGCACTTGGTATTAAGGCCCGAGTATTACTGTTTGAAGCCAGCCCTTTATTGAACACAGGCGGTGATGTTGTTAAATGGACAACGGCTGCCAATGCAGCCAAAGCGGTAATGGACATTGCCACGCAAGCCGGCTTTGATCTATTTCCCAATTATCGAAATTTACTTTTACCTGCTAATGAAAATAACCAGGAAGTGATTTTTGATGTGCAGTTTAAAGCGCCCGAACAAACAGGTAATTCTTTCGATTTGATAGTGCGCCAGTTCAATACAAATGCTCCTTTAAGAGATTTAATAGATGCCTATTACATGAAAGATGGTTTGCCCATAACGCAGTCACCGCTCTATGTTGCAGCTACACCCTACGAAAATCGAGAACCAAGATTTTACCAGAGCATCGTTTATCCGGGTGATACCTATATGGGTGCACTTGTTACACCTACCTCCCCGTTTAAAATAACCGGCTATACTTTTAAAAAATATGGTATTTATGACAAGGAGCCAAGTACAAACATATTAAATGCCGGCCAATCAGAAACCAACTACGTGGTGATGCGGTATGCCGACATTTTGTTAATGTATGCAGAAGCGCAAAACGAAGTACTGGCAGTGCCGGATGGCAGCGTGTATGCAGCCGTTAACAAAGTGCGCCAGCGTGCCGGACTTCTTCCATATGAATTGCCACCAGGTAAAACAAAAGCAGAAATGCGCGATATTATCCGGCGAGAAAGAAGAATTGAATTCGCAGGTGAAGGATTCTATTATATCGATATCAGGAGATGGAAGACAGCCGAGGTGGTAATGAATACTACTATATTAAATTCGCAGAACCAGGCAATCGTGAAAAGAACCTTCAACCCGGCTCGTGATTATTGGTGGCCCATTCCTCAAAGCCAGCGCGATTTAAATACGAGCCTGGTGCAGAATGAAAATTATTGAGGCTAAGGGCTGTCGGCCTTCGGCTGTCGACTATCGGCTATCAGGAATCAAACATGACGTTTTATTTTGAATGAAAGATATTTAGAAATATTTCTTGCAATAGCTGATAGCCGATAGCTGACAGCTGATAGCCACTTACAACTTACATATCCTAAAAACATATCGTATTAAAAAGATGAACATTTATAAATTACTTATTTCAAGCAGCCTTTGGCTCACCTTTTTTTCCGGCCATCCCACCGCCAAACAAAAAGAGTTTTTAGTGTGCGGCGATTTCCTGGTATTGATAGTTGATTACCAGCAATCGAAAGACAGTATCCCAAACGTAGTATGGAAGTGGGATGCCCGCGAGGCAACCGAGTTGCCGGATATCTACCGGAAAACCTATTTCAGAACTGTTGATGACAGTAAGGCTGTTGCCGGTGGAAAACAGATCCTCGTATCTTCCTCTTCTGGAGCAATAGCTCTCATAAATCGTGCGGATAAAAAAATACTTTTTTACGCTCATGTACCTAATTCACATTCAATAGAACTATTACCGAATAACAGGATAGTTGCTGCGGGATCTACAGCCGTTGGTGGCAACTGCATAGCCTTGTTCAATATCAGCGAAGCAGAGAAGGAGATATTCAGAGATAGTTTGTATTCGGGTCATGGCGTGGTTTGGGATGCAAAGAGAAAAAAATTATATGCTTTAGGGTACGAGGAATTACGTCAGTATGTTTTACAGGATTGGTCAGGCACTTCACCAAAACTTTCGTTAGAAAAGAAATGGAAAATACCTGGTATATCAGGTCATGATTTACTACTGTCTCCTGAAGGCGATGAATTGTTTTTAACTGAAACGGAAAACCCATGGATCTTTAGCCTGTCGACTTTTGATTTTAAAAAGCTGCCTGAATTAGCCGGTATCAAGAATGTGAAAAGTTTTGGTAAACATCCTGAATCTAACCAGCTCATTTACACATTGCCGGAAGAAAGCTGGTGGACTTTTCATGTGAAATTTCTAAATCCCTCCAGGATTTTTGCCTTTCCGGGGATGCATGTGTATAAAGCCAGGTGGGTTATTGATAACAATTAAAAAAGTCAGCTCTTTTAGTAAGAGCCGGAAAGTTTTAAAATATAGACCTGCCTCGTTCCATTATGAGTAGAATTGAAGCCGATCATATCCCCTTTCGGGCTCCAGCGGCAATGGATATCACATCGCCAGCCCGCTGTGTAAGCTACCGGTTCCGGGTACCTGCCGAGGGATAGAACCGCTCCCGTTTTCATATCCATCAAAAATATTTTTTGATCCCTTGTGTCTGGAGCCGGGTATGTATCTGTGACCATCCATTTCCCGTTGGGTGAAAATGTACCATGCCCGTCATAATCCAACAAACCATTTCCTAATCGCATATAATTTTTCTCACCGGGTGTGAATAAAATATGCCCGTACTGTTTTCCATTATAGGTAGCCGTTATCATGAGTTCTTTGTCGTTTAACCAGTCGAAATGTGAACCGCCCCATCCTTCGGGGAAACAACGCTGCAGGTTGCTGCCGTTTTTGTTTACCGTAAAGGCGGTCGTATTCCAATCCGGTATGGCCCTGGCAAGAAAAAAAACAGAAGTTCCTCCCCTGCTGAATAAAGTATGGCCAATGTACTCAATACCCTCTTTCTTTATGATCGGCACCTGGTCCTTTATTTGTGCAAAAGACACTATTAATGTTGTCTTCCCTGTTTCCAGGTTCATTAAAAAAAGACCATCATCGTCCGGGAATGCAATGCCGGCTTTGGCATCCTGTCCATTTCCATCGTACCCATAATCTGGGCGTGTCAGGCGTATTCTCGCAAAATTGATACTTATGGCCTCTTTTCCGTCCGACGATACAGCTGATATTGGATAAGGAAGTACTTTTATCTCTTTCCTGGTAAAAACATTAAGTATCACTGAAACAAACTTGCCTTGCCTGCAATCATTGTAAATGATTACAGAATCCGGGTTGGTAGTAAGCCAGTGTGCCATGCAGCCTTGTTGCAGGTTCCATGCGGTTGTTTCGGCGATGGGAATAAATTTGTTTGTTTTTAAATCAACCAATCCAAGCGTTGCCGTATCTTTTGCTGAGGGGATATGCACCGTTACATCTGTTTCCAATACTGTTACATACCGCTCATTTTTACTCCAGGAATTGATGCCGTAATAACTGGCAAATAAATGTGCCCTGTTCGTATCCGTTACCCGGACAGGCTCACTCACAACAGGGAACGCTACCGTATTTGCTCGTTGTGCATTTGAAACCTGTGTAATAATCAATATCAAGATAAACCAACCAATTGTTTTTACTTTTAGCATTTATTGAAACTTTTTATTGAGTTTATATGACAGGATATGGAGTTAACCAATTAGGCGACCTTTCTTTAAGCATCTCATTTTTTGTCATTTCAGCGGAGAGCCTTCGGGCGTCAAAATAAAGGCATTTTTCGAGCTTCAGCTGAAATTTCTACAATAGCACCAGTAGCAATGTTTTGAGCATTGGTTTTTAAAAATATAGATACCAGGTAAAATTTGCTATCAACTTTAATAAAATAAATGCTGCCAACTGCAAAAATTTGCAACGTGATGACATGTCACGAAGTGCCAAATGTTATCAGTACAATCTAAATTAGTATCTCGATTTCATTTGTTCGAAGAAATTAATCATCTAAGGCTTTAACGTATCGGTATAGAAATCAACTTCCTTTAAAATCTTTAAAAATTTGTAAGGCGTGAAATAGGTTTTATTCATCCAACCATAAAATACTTTTAGAGGAACATTAATCACAATCCTCTGAATCATTATAACGAGAAAAATTTCATGATGATTTAGACAGTAGCGTGTATTTATGAAGTTGGGGGCAGCTATCTATAATATTTTTTAACGTTAAAAAATTTAAGGGTGCAACACATAAGTTTTCATCAACTATAACAAGACCTTTTAATATGCAAAATTCAATTATTCCAACTAATATATCTTTATAATAGCTTGTATAGTATATTCTAAAAGAAACTGATATGACCATATTCTTATCAAATAAAACTTCAAAGCAATTGGACTCCTGATTCCCATATAGATCAATATTTTTACTCCATGATTTTCCCTTTGGTAATATTAAATTAATATTATTAAAAAAATCCGCGTCTATTTTCTGCTCTATCCAAAAAGGCGCATCATCAAATTCATTTTCTTCATTGCTGAAACGAAAATCAGCAGAAAAAATCTCTAAGCTTTTCCCTGGAAGTACATAGAATGTATATTGCCAAAGTGCCATAATTTTCTATTTATTTTATATATTTTGGCAGGGTATAGGCAACCCAACTATTCTCATATCTTCTGCTCGCACCAGTTGCTTTAAGTCCATAAAGAATAATATCTTTAAGAGTAGCTGATCCCAAATTGTTTAATGCATCTTTTATTATTTCAGATAACATTTTAAATTCGTCAGGTAAAATTTTTTCTAAATTACTTCCTTGTCTGAATAATAACAAGTTCCTTCAAATTATAAAAAAACATTTTGTGCAATGCCTAAACCTTCTTGAATTGCATCCCAATCTAAATTATGAACGGCAATTAATCTAACTTGGTAGAACAACGCCAAAATACCAAAAGTTGTAAAATATCTTTCTGATTCAAAAATTATTTGATTCATATAAATATTCAAAAGCAAATGAATTGTTTTACTAGAAGCAAATCAAGTTAGTACTTGTAATCACTTTGACATGGCATTGCAGTTAATTTATAGGAAAAATAATAACTTTACTAAGCAAATGAATTTCACATGCCATTGATTCAAGGAGAATTAATCAGACTTAACAAAATGAAATTCCGATAAAGTCCCATCCCAAATTTCACTAAATGTGATAAATTCAATAAAATTAATGTCTCCATTTGATATATCCACTTCAAATCCTAATCCAAAATTTAATCCTTGTATATCAATAGTTTCGTTGGTACTTAATACCGAATTCGGAGGTTAAATCGGTTCTAAATTTACGTAACTACTCAGTACTCTTTATTGTAGACAGAGATGAACGACCGATAGCTCGGGCGAATGAACTAATGTTTAGAAAGTAAAAATATATAGATTTCCAGTTATGGAATTTGCGAAGCAGAAGAAGAGAGAGTTGGGAA
>JBDSBP010000282.1:0-6801 GCA_039921525.1 Chitinophagaceae bacterium
GTTTTTCAACGGATACAAGCAAGGTGAATGTCCAGGTCATTAAGACCAACGAAGAGTTAATGATCGTACGATTGGTTTGCGATGTATTGAATCACACTATAAAATAATAATACTTATGAAAGCAGAAATTAATGAAGATGGGACTAAAACGTTATCACCTGAATTACTGCGAAAAATGAATGCGTACTGGCGGGCTGCTAATTATTTATCGGTAGGCCAGATATATTTGTATGATAATCCACTTCTTAAAATACCATTGACACTGGCACATATAAAACCCAGGTTGCTGGGTCACTGGGGTACCACGCCAGGATTGAATTTTATCTACGTACATCTCAACCGCATCATAAAAAAGTATAACCTTAACATTATTAACGTAACAGGCCCTGGACACGGCGGGCCGGGAATCGTAGCAAACGCATACCTCGAAGGAACATATTCTGAATTATATCCTGATATTGCACAGGATGAAAAGGGCATGAAAAAACTCTTTAAACAGTTCTCTTTTCCCGGCGGTATTCCAAGCCACGCTGCGCCTGAAACGCCCGGCTCTATTAATGAAGGCGGCGAACTGGGATACTGTTTATTACACGCGTATGGCGCTGTGTTTGATAATCCTGATTTATTAGTTGCCTGTGTTGTTGGTGATGGAGAAGCCGAGACGGGCGCATTGGCTGCAAGCTGGCACTCCAATAAATTTTTGAACCCCGTGCATGATGGCGCCGTACTTCCTATCCTGCATTTGAACGGGTACAAAATTGCCAACCCTACCGTTCTTGCACGCATTCCGAGGGAAGAACTGGAGCAACTCTTCCGGGGTTATGGGTACAATCCATACTTTGTTGAAGGTGATGTTCCCGAGGAAGTACATGAAGCCCTGGCAACCACATTAGATAAAGTGGTGGATGAAATTAAGAATACACAAAAAGAGGCACGTACCAATGGATTTACAAAACGTACCAGTGCTTTTCATGCCTATCCCTGGTTAATCCACAGGCTCACTTACCGTCGTACCAATCATAAAAATATCCATGTCCGCGGTTATAAAGGAGAAGGTACCACTACAACGCCTTTCGATATGGTTGTATTAAATGACCTTGACAGGTTCCATCTTGTGGGTGATGTGATCGATCGTTTACCTGCCCTCGGATCACGTGGCGCTTATACAAAACAATACCTGCGGGATAAATTACTGGAACATACATCGTATACTCAGACTCATGGTGAAGACATGCCTGAAATTACTAACTGGAAATGGAATCTTGACATGCCTTCAACTAACGCCATGTAGTAAACGCTTATAAATGTCTAAAGTAATAAATTATAACTAATGGCATCCTACTATCAAAATACTTTACAGGAAGTTTTACAACTACTTAAATCATCTCCTTCAGGTTTAAAGAATGAAGTTATTGAATCATTGCAGGCTGAATTCGGGGGTAATGTTCTACAGGAAGCCAAACAGAAAAGCAGGTTGTCTATCATTATTGCCCAGTTTGCAGATGTGATGATCCTTATATTGGTTATTGCGGCTGGCGTATCATTCGTGGTAGGTGAATATACGGATGCTTTTATTATCCTTGCCATCATTATTGCAAATGCCTGGATGGGTTATTCACAGGAGTATAACGCTGAAAAATCTATCAGGATGTTGCAAAAAATGGCGGCACAATTTGCCGTGGTTTTGCGCAATAACAATCCCATTAAAATTGAATCAGGCAAACTGGTGCCGGGTGATATTATTTTATTGGAAGCGGGAGACATCGTTCCGGCAGACGCAAGGTTAATTGAAGTGAGTTCGTTTAAGTCAGATGAAGCATCACTTACGGGCGAGAGTCATTCTATGGAAAAGAAAACAGATGCCATACCAGAAGAAAACCTTGTTCCGGGTGATCAGCATAATATGATTTTTAAGGGAACTTTAGTCAGTAATGGTTCAGCAAAAGCTGTGATAACCGCCATCGGTATGAAGACTGAAATCGGGAAAATTGCCGGGTTACTGGAAGTTGAATCACAAAAAACACCGCTTCAAAAGAGACTTGCTGTTTTCAGCAAGCAATTAGCCATTGTAGTTATAAGCATCTGCCTGCTGGTGTTTGGTTTTGGACTATATCGTGGAGAACCTTCATTCCAAATGTTTCTTACCGCTTTGTCATTAGCTGTTGCAGCTTTACCTGAAGCTCTTCCGGCCGTGATAACCATAGCCCTTGCCCAGGGCGCCCGACGAATGGTAAAACAAAATGCCCTGATGCGAAAATTGCCCGCAGTAGAAACATTGGGATCCGTTACTTATATATGCAGCGACAAAACGGGAACGCTTACGCAAAATGTAATGACGGTTGAAAAAATACATGTAATGCGGGAAAACGACGAACTTCTGGAGCATGCAATGGTGTTGAATAATGAAGTCAGGTTTTCACAGGATGCCGGGTTGTTAGGTGATTCAACGGAAACCGCATTGGTAAAGTATGCTTTTGAAAAAGGCAACTCAAAAGCGAAGGCTGATGAGAAGTTTCCCTTTTTTGCAAAACTTCCATTTGATTCTGTGAGAATGCGTATGAGCACCTTACATAAACACCAGGATAAATGGATATTATTTGTAAAAGGTGCGCCGGGTAAATTAACGGATATTTTAGCAGGAAAATACAAAGAGCAAATTCCGGATTGGCTTCACCTGAATCGTGAATGGGCGGCAGATGGGTTGAGGGTTTTATTTTTTGCTTATAAAATATTTGACCAAAAACCGCAGCAGATTAATGAAATGTTGGAAAACGATCTCGATCCGCTTGGAATGGTGGCAATGATTGATCCGCCACGGGAGGAAGTGATAGATGCAATAAAACAGTGTAAAACCGCGGGCATAAAAACGGTAATGATAACGGGCGACCAATCGCTCACTGCTACTGCCATTGCCGAACGTTTAGGAATGATAAACGAAGGATCAAAAGAAGTAATAGCCGGAGCCGATTTGGAAAAACTGTCGGAAGAAGAATTTAGCGGCATCGCAAAACACGTGGTAGTATATGCCCGTGTATCGCCTGAGCAAAAATTAAATATTGTAAAAGCTTTACAAACCAATGGAGAATTTGTAGCCATGACTGGGGATGGTGTAAACGACGCGCCCTCCCTCAAACAATCGGATATCGGCATTGCTATGGGAATTACCGGTACCGACGTATCCAAAGAAGCCGCGGATATGATTTTGCTGGATGATAATTTCGCCACCATTGTTAAAGCAGTACGCGAAGGCAGAAGAATTTATGAGAATATCCGGAAATTCATATTATATGTGCTTTCGTGCAACCTCGGCGAAATACTAACAATATTCTTCGCACCCATCCTGGGCTTTGCTATCCCTTTGCTTCCCATTCATATTCTTTGGATCAACCTGGTAACGGATGGTCTTCCAGGACTTGCCCTTGTTGGAGAAAAGGCAGAGAAAAATATTATGGAATTACCCCCGCGTCCACCTAAGGAAAATTTATTTGCCGGCGGTTTAATCGCAAGAATCTTGCTCACAGGAACAACACTGGCCATTGCTTGTATCTTCATTCAATGGTGGACAATTAGACAAGGCTATGATGTAAGAACACAACAAACTGCTGTGTTTACCATTTTATGCTTTGTGCAATTAGGAAATGCGCTTTCAACGCGTTCGGTTACACATTCTATGTTTTCTACCGGTTTATTTGCAAATCATAGTATGTGGCGGGCAATCATTCTTACAGTTATTCTGCAATTGTTAATCGTTTACGTGCCATTCCTGCAATCGATCTTTAAAACTGCGGCTTTGGATTGGCGGGTTATGACAACGCTTCTAATCGCTACATTTGGCTGCGTTCTTATTATTGAATTGCTAAAGTATTTGAATCTGTCAAAAAAAATTAAAAGTTCATCCGGAAGTATCCCGGATTGATCAATGTCGCGTTTTAATCAGCTTATGAGTTTGGGCAGCGATAAAATCGAACCCTTTAGCCTGTAACCATATTTCGACAACACATTAACGCTTTTGTTACACGGAGTGTATCTCCGTGTAATAGAAAAAAAACATGTGTTACAAGCGCCGGCATTTTTCAAGAATGGTTCCCGCATTGCACTACGTTTTTATAACCTCGCCTGATATGGCGTCTTCGATATAGCCCTTTTTTAACTGATCATATAAAGAATGTTTGTCTATGATCAAAGCAGCAATATTGGAAATCATTGCCGCGAGCATTAAATGAAAAATTACGCTGTGTCTGTCAGTCATCTCAAGAACAAGGATGGCGGAAGTAAAAGGAGTTCTCGTAACACCCGTTAAGAAGCCCACCATTCCGCTCAAAATTAATATGTTCGCATTAGCTCCTTCAATATGAAATACACCTGAAATAAAGGCACCAATAGAAGCTCCGGCAGCCAGCGCCGGAGCGAACACACCACCGGCAGCTCCCGTATTAAAAGCTATAATAGGCCCTATGATTCGCATCAGAACAGTATGCCAGCTCACCGATTTTTGATCTTTAAATAAAGTTGCGTTCATAAGATCTTTTCCGGAGCCAATGATTTCCTCATTTACAAAATAAGTAATAAGCGCTACAGTTATTCCTGCAGATAATATGAAAACAACGGTTTGCCAGGTGGAAAACGATTTTTTCCACTTCATCAGCCTGAGGATGCATTTACACATAATGCTACCCAATATCCCAGAAGCAATAGCAACGAAAGCAACCCCCAAAAAGATAGAGAAATTCAAACCCGTTACGTTAGGATACCCTAAATATAAATAGGGACCCAGGAATCCCTGTGCTGTAAGTCCGGCAATAATTACAGCGGAAAAAAGCGCAGTGCGGAAAAAACGAATATGAATTCTTGCCAGTTCCTCCATTGCAAAAACAACACCTCCCAAAGGAGTATTGAACGCTGCAGCTAAACCGGCAGCGGCACCTGTGAGAATAAATCTTTGATTGGATAGTTTAGACCAGGTTCGTGGCACCACTTTGTTGACCAGGCAAAAAATTGAGCCTGCGATTTGAATAGTCGGTCCTTCTCTTCCAATGGCGCCCCCGCTAAAAATCATCACCAGGCTGGACGCAATTTTCGTTAGCATGATTCTTAAACTTAATAACCTGGGTATCTTGTTATTGTGTTTCGGCGTGGCAAGTTCAATGGCAGCCATAACTTGTGGAATCCCGCTTCCTTTTGCATTGGGAGCTACTAACTGAACGATCAGCCATGCCAGTAAAAAGCCGGTGGGGGCCATAATAAAAATCATCCACGAATGCCAACGTAAAATGCTGTGAAGTAAATTTTCCGCAAAGGTGAAAAGCCTGGTATAACCAACCGCCACCAATCCGACTAATAGCGAAGCTATCCAGAAAGGAATAGCTAATTGGGCATTGATTTTTATTCTGCCCGAAAATATTTGATCAAGGTAAAAAGTAAGCTTAGTTTTAAGAATCCGCCATGCTCCGCCTTTTCTTGTACTATTCATTCTCGTGTTTATTTGAATCTTCGCTCCATATTTAATTCTGTAGGAAAAAAGAGACATAAGAAGAAAAACCGCAAAAGTACTAAGCAGGCTTCCTTAAAACAAATTATATCTCATTCTAATGGATTTCTAATCCGGCATTTTAGCTAGTTTTTTTAACCAAAAGCTTTTGCTAGTTCACCAGCGGGAAGCATGATTACAAATGACTTATAAAAACAGGCGCGCTCGTTTTTTCTAGTATGGGCAGCGCAAGGCTTTCCTTGAACAATCTTGACAAGGCACTTCTGCCGAAGGCGCCCATTACTACGAGGGTGTTTTTCTGTTGGTTTATAAATTGTATAATTTCCGATTTCGCATTTCCTCTTAAAACGACTACCTGGCCATTGTGATAATGTAATAAAAACCACTCCTTTACCAAAGCATCGTATTCCATTTGCAGTATGTTATCGGGCAAAACCGATATTAAAAAAGTTTTTTTAGTCCCACACCAGGGGAAAAGATAAGTAAACAGTTTCATTGCATGAATGCTCGACAACTGACCATCATACGTTAAAATTACCTCATCAAAAAAGAGCGAATTTTCAGGAACTAAAAATACGGGGCACTGTGATAATGAAATAAAGCTATTCATGGAAAAATGGAGGACATTCAAATCCTTATCACCTACTACGAGATCCGCAAAATTTGTTTCATTAACAATAACATCCAGGTAATTTTTTAATACTATTTGAGTGTAAAAACTTAATCCTTCCGCTTTAAAAAAATCCTCAATTTTTTTTACCTGGTATTTCTCCGGGTGTTGTCTTTGATCGGCATTTGTTTCTTTTGTAAGATATTGATCACCGGAGTTAATAGTACCCGGAAAAATACGCCCTTCTTCCCCCTCATCTGGTTTTAATCTACCCAGGAATAAACAATTTATTTTGACGTTTTCGATTTTCGCCAGCCGGGATACGAAATGCATAACGTGGTCCTGCATTTCGTAATTATTTATTAGTAACAATATTTTCTTCATATATTTTAGTTTATGTGTTTCAGATTATCGCTAACGTAACCCCGATTATTCCCATTCTTCAGTATAAGATAATGGCAGCAAAAGTTTTAAAGCCCAACTATTAATACGAACAATCCAGGCAAGTGTCTAATTCAATATACGTATAATTAGTATGCTGCAAATCGCTTTGCAATCTTCTAATTAAATTCTAATTCTCTCTTAATATTGGCAGTCAGCTATCATCTATCGGCTATCGGCTATCGGTTATCGGCTATCGGCTATAAGCTGAAACCTCATAGAATTATAAGAATTAATGCCTAATATTTATTAACATTTCATC
>JBDSBP010000283.1:0-4824 GCA_039921525.1 Chitinophagaceae bacterium
ACTTGAGGTATTCGAAAAGGTCCCCTACCCAATTAGCATGATTTGATGTGGTTTGAAAGAACTTTGAATAGTAAAAATACATAAAAAACGGTTTTTTTAGTTACGTTTTGAAGTTGTTTTTAATTATCTCTTTAATGGTGATCACATGGAACTAACCGAGTCATTGTATGCCGTTCTTTAAGACCAGTGGAATAATTAACCAACAATATTTATATTACTTTTTCCAAGTATAATCCGGCCATCCTCCATCAAAACTAACCTTAAAATATCGCCAAATATCTCTTTTTTATCTTCAATATGGATATCGGCAATCGGACCTTTAGGGTTATCCTGCAGCGCACTGAAAAGTTTGTCGTCTTCTATAGTGAGGGAAATATAAAATTGAGGGGCAAATTCACAACTACCTCGCGTATTTTTTAGTACTTGGGCATATATCAATAGCTCATTTCCAGGCTCCGACATTAGGTGGCTTGGGAAACCTACCCTTTGAAATATATTCCTGTCTATGAGCGCTAGAACCCGTAGTAAGCTGCCACTCCCGATTAGATGAATAGAAAAACAATCTTTGATACCGAGAAAGACTAATTTACATTTACACCAGTTGTATATTCCTTGTTGCCATTTTCTCTGCACTCCTAATTGCAAAATCTCTGAAGTTGTTGTTACCGACTACACCATCCAAGGGATCTCACCTAGCGGCCGGTATTTCCTTTATTGCATCTACCCGTAACGCGGCAGCTGCACCTTTATAGTCGAATAGGATGAACATGGCACTTGGTGCTCAGACCACCTGCCGTCTTTTATTGATGAAAGTATGATTGAATTGTTGGGGCGAAAAATTACTATGTATCCTCATTAATTATTTTTCTTATGCGATGGGCATAAACAGTAATCAGTTTAGCTTTCTAAATGCTTCTGCCATCTCATTTGCCGGGGCGATGATTGCGGACAGTTCAATGATCAGTGACGGGCCGTCTAGATATTCATGGGTGAAAAGCACCCTGTGAGGTAAATCACGTTGGAGATCTACAAACATTGGATAGGCTTGTAGCCTTTCTCGATAATAGTTAAAACAGGAGTAGTTCTCAGGTCCTTGACTATGTAAGCAAGTTCGTGAGGAACACTGTTTGGTTCAGTTAAATCCGCTAATATGAATTTAGCCATATTCGCTAGGGTAGTTATTGTACACGTAAAGTCCTTGCTTACTGGTTTTTCAAAATCGAATAAAATCGGTGTAAGATTAAAGTCGCGAAGTTGATTTCTGATGGCATCCAGAATTTTTTTTTATTTCCAGTGAACCGACCCAGTATTAAAACGGCTTTAGAAGTAATGGTGTCAATAATATTTCTAACGTTCTTGTTGTTAAGTATATGGTATATAAATTGAGCCAACTTTAAATCATCGACCGTTATTTCACTTTCATTATCAGAAGTTATTCGATGATTGGTTTCTTCGGTGCTCTTGCCAATAATTCCCCAGGCGGAAAGACCATAAACCTTGCAATTTACAAATGTTGTTTTTTCAATATTTGTATTTACTAGAATCGCATTCTGTAAGTTTGAATTAACAAAGATTGACTTTGTGAGATTGGATTTTGAAAAGCTTATCCGAAATAAGTTTGCATCCGTAAAATTTGCACATGAAAAGTTGGCATCAGCACCGTCGCAACAATTTAAATCGGCATGCTGGAAATTACATAAACGGTACATCATAGAAGTTGAACAAGATGTTGAAACAATAAGTTAGGGAATAATTTTATCCAAATAAGAGAAAGATATAGCTGTATGAAATAATTAACCCTTCTGGACTTAAAAATAAATAAAAAGGCGACGTTGCTTGCATCTTACAGCCAATTAATGTAAATTTCTTTAGAGCATGTAGTTACCTTAAAAATTATCAAATGAAAAGTTTTTATTTCTTTTCATTAATTTTTGTGACATTTTCAATAAATGCGCAAAAAGTAACTCCGATAGAAATTAACGGTACAAAGTACGAAGTGTGTGATATGACCGTATAAACTGATCAAAAAAAGACGCATGCAGCACAGCAGTACGTCCTCTAGATCCAGCCTTTAATAGTTATTAGGAACCAATGTTTATATTATCAAATTTTTTTTATGGCGAATATTAACTGGCCCTGGGCCATCATTCTTTGCCGCTTTAACGACAAACCAGCCGTTCCGCAACCGGTGAACTATTATCAGGATCTGTATGCACGAAACGGAACGGGAGATGTATGCGACTATTGGCGTACAGTATCGCATAATGCACTCGATCTTACACAGTCACAAGTATTCGGGTGGATTATCATGAATCATGCATCCACAGAGGTAGCCCAATTGAAATTTCCGGTTGATCGGTCAAAATTGTTCCAGTAGGGCATAGATATGGCAAACGCAGATGGCGTCAATCTTGCCCCATTCCGGTCAATTCTCGTTGTGCAAAACTATGGAGTTGATCACGGCGCAGCGGGTAATGGTGTCCTGATTGTTCATCAGGATGGCACACAGTGTGAATTTGGTTTTATCTGCCATGAGATGGGACACGGTCTTGGCTTGCAGCATTCATGGGCTGCCAACCCCGACAAAGAATACCGTGACGGGTGGGATGTGATGAGTTTTGCAACGACCACCTTTCAGTTTCCGATAAGTTTCAGGGGAACCCAAGGCGTCGCTATCGTTGGATTAAACGCTCGTAACCTTGAAGCCCTCAATACCGTTCCTCCAGGCCGCAGCTGGTCCCCTATACAGGCAGACTTCAGTGAGCAAATTACGCTGGATCCGCTAAATCAGCCAGCTATAGGAAACCACGGCTTTTTAGTAGCAAAGATCCCTCCCAACGCAACCCGACTTGTGCGGTCAAATAACACTTCATACACAATCGAGTTCCACCGCAAAGCCGGCTGGGACCAGGCTATACCTAATGATACCGTAACCATTCATGAAGTCAGGGCTAACGGGGTTTCCTATCTTCAGCCGGTAGTTGGCGGGCAGTTTACTACCGGGCAGCAATTCCTCACACCCGATCCAAAAGTCTTCATGCAGGTAGCAAGTATTAATAGTAATTTGGGAAACGGCGTCCCTGCGTATATGGGATTTGCCGGAAGGCAGCCTTCGAAAAGAAGACTCCAATGCCCATGTATATTTCATTGAAAACGGAAAAAAACGTTGGGTCACTTCGCCCCAGGTTCTTACTGCGCTTGGAAAATCCTGGGCAGATGTTCGGGGGGTACCGAATGGTGCATTGGCAACAATACCTAACGGACCGGATATGCACATCCTGCAAGTTCAGGTTACGCCTTATCCTGTTCCCGTGAACAGTTTGGTCACAGTAACGGTACATGCGACCGATGAAACAGGTGCAAACGTAGTTGGGCTGGTCGTTGTTGATAGCACCGGTATTGGGAACACCAACACACCCATCAGCCATACCTTTAAGTCGAGAAAAAAACTGATCAGCACCAAGCCCCGTGAATGGGATATTATATACCCCACAGGGGAAGTGAATGCAATGAGTTATGCCAAAGTCGAGATAGATTTTGGCTTTCCGACGTAGAACTGAAGTTCCCTTAATAAAAAGAATACAACTCATGTTGAAACATAACATAAAGAGTAATACGACGAATGTAACTAGTCAGTCCGTTATAAATTCTCTCATGTTAAACGACAACGAAAAGTTATCACAGGAACTTAAAGAGATGATGCAATACAGTGATACGCGTCAACGTGTATATAAAGAAATGTTGAACTACGCCGGGAACGAAATTGGTGTTCAAAAACGGTTAGAATGGAAAGAATATTATGTTGACACTTACGAAGAGTTCGAACAACTTTATCCACTATCACCAGGTTCGGAAGATCTTTTGAAAAACAATGAATTTACTTTCAGCCAACTTGACCGTCAAACACAGTTTTGTGTTTTGTTCAGTGATTGGATTTACGATGAGTTTCAGGGGAATATGGCGTTGGGCAACAACCGGCTGGAGGAAGCAAAACGTCTTTTTGAAGACTGTTTTAATCGGGCCATACAACTTAACATTAATATTTTGAAAGCCAGAAGTGTCGTTGGCCTGCTTGGAATAGCCGAAAAGCAGGGCGACCGGCCCGCTCAACGGAAATTTATAGAAGAAGCAAGCAAATATTACCAGGGAACAGGTGATTTGTATGAATTAAAGCTTGAGGAAAAGCTGGCCATGCTTAGTATGGATGAGGGAAAATTAATTCAGGCAGAAAAACTGCTTAGAAATGTGCTTCAAAAAGTTTCCTCACCTAAGAATGTGCAGGAAGCAAATCTGTTTAAAGACTGCTTGATAGATTTAGCCACTATAAAACGTTTTAAGAATGAGTGGAGCGCCACATTGGAAATTCTAGATCAATGTGAAAGTGAAGCCAACGGAATGCCCGAATTACCAAGGAAACTGTACATGACAAACATTCATTTCATTCGGGCAAAAATATATGCAACAAAATTTGCCTCTGCCTATAATTTGGATAAAGCACAGGAATCTTTTGAGCAATTGAAAGAAACGGGATATCAAAGCTGGATTATTGATGAATTGGAAAGCGATATTGCTTTCAAACGCAACGAATGGAAAAAGGCTGGCGAAACGTCATTAAATGTTATTAAACAATTGGAAAAAGTAGGATGGGTACAGGGTATTGCTGCAAAGCGTATACAGATAGTAAACTCATTCATAGAACTGGGAGATCTCTTAAATGCAGAAAAAGAGTTAATGAGAGCTCTTAGTCATTTTAAAACATACGGTCCACCTGACCTGTATGCTCACGCGCTACGAACCTGGGCAATATTGGAATCAAAAAAGGGA
>JBDSBP010000284.1:0-5209 GCA_039921525.1 Chitinophagaceae bacterium
GTGCAGGTAAGTCTTGCAAATAGCAATACCCGGTATGCATAGGGTATTTTTCCTGTGATCAATCAACAAAACAATTGACTATCGGCCATTGATATTAAAGAAATAAACTACTAAAATAAGTGCTTCATTTTCTCCAATATTGGAAGGTTTGTGCCCCATCCGGCCATCAAAATAAAAGGAATCGCCTTCCTCTGATATATATGTTTTTCCATCAATAAAATATTCGGTTTTCCCGTGAATGATGCAACAAATTTCTATTTCAAATGATTGCCGTTACAAATACAATGCCTGGCATGAGACTCCAGTAAAGAAATAAGACGGAAAAAAAACAATTTAAAAAAATAAATTACTCATTGCCGTTATGCCGTTTGCAGTAAACAAACTCAATTCAGCAAGCAATAAAAAGAGGTCTCCAACTCTTGAGACAGCCTCTAAATAGTGGTATCAACCATTAAATCTTATCCTGTGAAAATCAAGATGTAAATACAGATAGTGGTAATTTAACGCATTCGTTTGCCTGAAGTTTTCACAAATTTGGCCAGCTTAAAAGAATTGCCGTAATTTACGAATGCTAAAACAAAGTTTACTAATTGTAATCGGAAAACCAGCATTTTCTAACATCACAAATAGCCTTTTGCTCAAGGAAAAACATGCGTCAACTACATCGGCTCCTAACACATTCTAAGCTGTTTTTCATTACATGGTGCATGGTTGCTGCATTTGGCACCTACTTCTGCATGTATGCTTTTCGCAAGCCGTTTACCGCCGGTACCTATGACGGTCTTAGCTTATGGTCTATTCATTATAAAAGTATCCTGATCATTTCACAGGTATTGGGTTATATGATTTCAAAATTCATTGGTATCAAAGTGATATCTGAATTGAAATCATCACGACGTAAAAAACTAATTATTGGCCTTATTCTCTTTGCAGAAATATCCTTGCTTTTTTTTGGAAGTATTCCTCATCCTTATAATTTTATCTTTTTATTCCTGAATGGTTTACCCCTGGGCATGGTTTGGGGTATTGTTTTCAGCTACCTGGAAGGAAGGCGTTTCACGGAAGTGCTGGCTATGGGACTTAGCATAAGCCTCATTATTTCTTCAGGTATTCTGAAAACAGCTTACTTCGAAATACATGACTGGTTCCCAACCGTAACCGAGTTCTGGATGCCTGCATTGGTGGGTATATTGTTTCTTCCTTTATTTCTATTATTTGTATGGATGCTTTCAGTAATACCGCAACCAACGGAAACAGATATATTATTAAGAGCCGAAAGGGTGCCTATGACAAAAGCCGATAAAAGGAATGTATTGAAAGAATTTGGCTTCGGCATTGTGTGTTTTGTGTTGTTGTATTCGCTGCTTGTTACCATGCGGGATTTCCGGGATAATTTTTCCGTTGAAATATGGAAAGAAATAGGGGGCGAATGGGATAAAACTATTTTTTCGAAAACGGAACTCATAACCGGACTTATTGTGTTAGGGGCCATTGGCTGTCTGTCAATGATTCGAAGCAATATAAAAGGTTTCTGGGCTGTTCAATGGATGATTGCTTTAGGTCTTTTATTAAGTGGCACCAGTACGTTGCTATTCCAGTTGAAATTACTGACTCCCTTTTGGTGGATATTATTAATAGGTATGGGATTGTTTCTTGCGTACATCCCTATACAGGTTGCTTTGTTTGAACGGATGATCGCTTTATTCAAGATCAAAGCCAATGCCGGTTTCTTCATTTATATCTGTGACGCTATTGGCTACCTGGGCAGTGTAGCTTTATTACTCTATAAAGAATTTTTTATGAAAGACCTGAGCTGGTCAAAAGTAATGATGCAGTTCAGCTATTTGCTCTCCGGAACCTGTTTATTCTTCCTGGTGCTGTCTGCCATTTTCTTTAATAGAAAAGCTGGTATAAAAGGCCCGATAACCGGAACGCTGGACAAACTTCAATCTACATAAAGTATAAAAGATGAAAAAAAAGCAGTTATTATTTACTCCCGGTCCGCTTACTACTTCTAAAACAGTAAAAGAGGCCATGTTGCAGGATGTGGGCTCAAGAGATTTTTCTTTTATCAATGCGGTGAAAGATATAAGAAAAGGATTGTTGCAACTGGCGAATGTATCAAAAGAAAAAGGGTATGAATGTGTGATCATTCAGGGTTCAGGAACGTTTTGTATAGAAAGTGTCATCAGTAGTGTAGTAGGTATAAAGGATGTTTTATTAATCCTTGCCAATGGCGCCTATGGCGAACGCATTGCAAAGATGTCTGCGATCCACCGGTTGAATCATCATGTGGCTCGCTTTGCAGAAAATGAGATTGTAACCCCAGGAGCAACAGAAAATTTTCTACTTGCACATCCTGAGATCACCCATGTAGCCTGTATTCACAGCGAAACAACAACCGGGCTTATTAATCCGGTAGCAGAAATTGGCGCAGTATGTAAAAAACATAACAAAATTTTTATTGTGGATGCCATGAGCAGTTTTGGCGGCGTGGAAATGGATATGAAAGAAATGCAAATTGATTTTCTTGTTTCCTCTTCCAACAAATGTATTGAAGGTGTTCCCGGCTTTGCTTTTTCACTTTGTAAAAAAACAGCACTGGAAAAAGCAAAAGGACAAGCAAGAAGTTTAAGTCTTGATCTGTACGAACAATGGGCGGGGCTAGAAGCCAATGGCCAGTTCCGGTTCACACCTCCAACGCTGAGCATTATGGCTTTTCGCCAGGCACTTCGCGAACTGGAAGAAGAGGGTGGCGTGAAAGCAAGAGAAGAACGGTATAAAACCAATAAAAAATTATTAAACGCAGGTATGGCTGACTTAGGTTTCAAACAATACCTGCGTTCAGCAATGCAAGGGCATATTATCACTGCTTTCCTGTATCCTGACGATCCGAATTTCAATTTTGAGATTTTTTATAAAAAACTGAATGAACGCGGCTTCGTTATTTATCCCGGAAAGCTGGGTAAAACAGATGCCTTCCGCATTGGTAATATCGGGCAAATATTTCCGGATGATATAAAAGCATTGATCGTTGCGGTAAAAGAGGTGTTGGAAGAAGAACATGTAATGATGGGTGAAGCATGAGTGCTAGTTGTTCGAATTTATTCTCTGGCTCGGCTTTGCTTAAAACTACCGTAGCATCGGATGCCCAACGAATTCGAATAAAGAACTTATTCTCCTGGGAATTAGTATATTGCTGCGAGCTAATAATATTAAACCCTTCCTGATAAAAGAAACCAGTTAATGTTGCAATTATTCCTTTTTGATCAGGGCATTTTATTAAAAGGGAAACTATTTGTGAATTCATTTTCTTTACTTTAAAATTCTTGATGTGGTCTGTAATCACAATTTAATCCAATCGTTAAAGTGGCGCTTTGAAAGAAGCTTTCGCCGCATAACGAGTTCCATTTTGCATAATCTCAAATTTATTTTCCGCTAAGTCCGTGCTTGTAATTGTACCTCCATGGGGATTTTTAAGATAACCCATGGCAACACTGGCTCCAAGCGTTGGACCATAACTTGCACTTGTTGTATATCCCGAAATTTTACCGCTCCACAATATGGGTTCTGTGCCCCATAACGTAATTTCAGGGTTCTCTAAAACAAAACATGCCAATCTTTTCTTCATGCCGGCAAGGCCAGATTCTCTTTGATCAAGTAAGGCTTTCTTTCCCAAAAAGTTGATGTTCCAATCAATTGCAAAGCCTAAACCGGCTTCAAAAGGGGTTTCATCCGACGAAAGTTCATGACCAATGGCGCGAAATCCTTTTTCTATTCTCATGGCAGAAACGGCATGGTTACCAATTGCACGAATTCCGAATTCAGCACCAGCTTTTAATATAGCATCATAGAGCATACAGGTATAGCTTGTTTGAACATGCAACTCCCACCCTGCCTCACCGATATAACTTATTCTCAGGGCCTGAATTTCCTCACCACCCATTGCAAGTTTTCTAGTGGACCCGTACTTTTGTGTTTCTAAGGGAAAGGTTTCCGGATCCAGGTTATAAAGCACCTTGGGAGCATTTGGTCCCATTACAGAAACAACATTGTATACTTCTGTTACATCTATAAGCCTTGCATCTCGTTCTTCAATATGTTGGGAAATCCAATCAAAGTCTTTTAGCTGTTGGCCAGTTCCCGAAACAATATAAAAACTGTCTTCACTTTGGCGAAGCACTGTTACATCGGACTCAAATGTTCCTTTGTCGTTGAACATACCGGTATATAAGGTTCGCCCTATTTCACAATCGATATTAGCCCCGCATAATTCCTGAAGAATTTCCAACGCATCTGGCCCTTTAAAAAGATATTTAGCAAAAGTTGATTGGTCTAAAATAGCAACATTATTACGACAAGCGTTCACTTCGTCTATTACCCAATCATGCCAGTTTTGACGTATAAAAGAATATTCGGTTTGTGGATTTACGTTTTTTGGCGCAAAATAAAGTGCGCGCTCCCAGCCCGCCGTTTCTCCAAAGCATGCATTATTGGCTTTGTGTTTATTATAAAGGGCGCTTGAGCGAATACCTCTTGAGGTTTCCATTTGGCGTCCAGGCCAGGCCATTTGATAGTGAAGTCCTAACACTTCACTAACACGTTCCTGTAAATATTTTCTGCCGTTTTGAAAAGGCATGAAACGTCTAATATCTATCGAATTTAAATCCATTGTCATACTTCCATTTTCTATCCATTCAACAGCGTATTTTCCAGCACCTCCGGCACAGGCAATACCAGCTGAATTCCAACCACCGGCAACAAAAAGTCCTTTGGTTAAAAATGGTTGTCCCATAATAAAGTTATTGTCCGGTGTAAATGCTTCAGGGCCATTTACAAACTTCACCACATCATCCCTGGTTATTCCTTTTAAACGATGCATATGATCTGCAAAGGGTTCTTTAAAATCCGGCCAATCAGGATTCAACAAATCGAAAGCAAAATCATTAGGAACATGATCTTTAATTTGCCATGGCTTTGAGCGTTTTTTAAATGCCCCAAGCTTTAACCCCCCGTCGTCAAGTGCCCTGAAATATAACCCTGCATCGGGATCACGTGTACAGGGGGAATTTCTGGTAACACCTTCAATTGGTTTGGTAATTACGTAATGATGTTCACAAGGATACACGGGAATGTCAATGTCTGCTTTTAAACCAAGTTGGCGCATCCACATATTTCCGGCCATAACAACCCACTGACTTTTTATTTC
>JBDSBP010000285.1:0-22780 GCA_039921525.1 Chitinophagaceae bacterium
GGCATTATTGAAAATATTGAACAGAATGGAGATGCGGCAGTAAGAGACTATTCAGAGAAATTTGATAAATGGTCACCGCTATCCTTCCGATTAACAGAAGCGGAAATCAAACAAATTATCAGCACTGTTCCGGCAGCAGTAATTGAAGACATCAAATTCGCACAGCAACAAATAAGAAACTTCGCACAAAAACAAAGAGAATCTATAAAGGATATTGAAGTGGAAACCCTGCCGGGAGTGTTCCTTGGCCATAAAAATATTCCTGTAAACAGCGCCGGTTGTTACATTCCAGGCGGGCGTTATCCTATGGTGGCTTCTGCGCACATGAGTATCCTTACAGCAAAAGTTGCCGGCGTAAAACGAGTGATTGCTTGTACCCCGCCGATAAAAGGCGAGGTTCCGGCTGCAACAATTACTGCTATGTACCTCGCAGGAGCAGATGAAATTTATTTATTGGGAGGTGTACAGGCTATGGTGGCTATGGCTACCGGAACAGAAACCATTAAGGCGGTAGATATGATCGTTGGGCCAGGTAATGCCTACGTTGCAGAAGCTAAAAGACAGTTATTTGGCAAGGTGGGAATAGATTTACTAGCAGGACCAACAGAGATTCTGGTTATTGCCGATGACACGGCCGATGCAGAAATGGTGGCCTGCGATATATTAGGGCAGGCTGAACATGGTCCCACTTCCCCGGGAGCTTTAATTACCACTTCAAAAAAACTGGCAGAGGAAACATTGATAGAAATTGAAAGACAACTGCAGGTCTTATCTACAGCAGATCTCGCCCGCGTGGCATGGGAAGATAATGGCCAGGTAATTTTGGTAGCCGATGAGGAAGAAGCATTGATAGAAGCAGACAAGCTGGCTTACGAACACGTAGAAGTGCTTACCAAAAATCCTGATTTCTTTTTGCATAACATGACCAACTACGGAGCACTGTTCCTGGGTCCGGAAACTAATGTGGCCTACGGTGATAAGGTTATCGGGACTAATCATACATTACCAACTAATAAAGCCGCTAAATATACTGGCGGTCTTTGGGTAGGTAAGTTTTTAAAAAATTGTACCTATCAAAGATGTACTAAAGAAGCCAGCGTTACCATTGGTGAATATGCCATGCGGTTGTGTGAATTGGAAGGTTTTATGGGCCATAAAGAACAGGCGGCTTTGAGGGTGAGGAGGTATAAGGAAGTTGAAGAAACTATTAAATAGAATTCTATTGCTAACTAAAAAGAAGACCCTTTAAAAGCCACTAACAAAAACTATTATGGACATACTAATCATCCTTCTTGCATTAATGTTCTTAATATTTGTTGCATACAAAGGGTTCAGTGTTATTTTATTTGCCCCGATAGCCGCTATGCTGGCTGTTTTATTTACGAGTCCGGCGCAGGTGTTGCCTTTTTTCTCAGCGATATTTATGGAAAAGGTTGTCGGTTTTATAAAATTATATTTCCCGGTATTTTTATTGGGTGCCATTTTTGGAAAATTAATAGCCGTATCAGGATTCGCAAAAACAATTACCCAATTTATTGTAAAAATATTTGGCAATAATAAAGCTATATCTGCGATTGTTGTTGTGGGAGCAATTCTTACTTATGGAGGCGTATCATTATTTGTTGTTGCCTTCGCATTATATCCATTTGCCAGTGAGATGTTCAAAGCGGCTGATATTCCCAAACGGCTTATCCCCGCTACCATAGCACTGGGAGCATTCACATTTACAATGGATGCTTTTCCAGGTTCTCCTCAAATTCAGAATATAATTCCAACTACTTTTTTTCATACCGATGCATGGGCAGCGCCCTGGCTGGGACTTTGCGGCGGAAGTTTCATTTTTATTTCCGGCGTTACATACCTGCAATGGCAAAAAAGAAAAGCAGCCAGGGCAAACGAAGGATACGGAGAAAACCACCTTAACGAACCCGTTGCTGTTAGCCATGAAAAATTGCCCGGCGCGTTAATAGCAATCCTGCCATTGATCCTGGTTGTAGTATTTAACAAGCTCTTCACCGAACTCATTCCAAAATATTATGGAAAGTCTTTTGATTTTTCGGGGATCGGCATTAAAGATGTAGCTCCTGTTGACATACCTAAATTAACAGCACTATGGGCCGTGCAGGGCGCTTTGATAATCGGGATACTAACGGTACTGGCGCTTGCTTTTAACCGGGTTAGAAGAAATTTCAATGCAGAAATAAATGTTTCCATCGGGGGTGCGCTTTTGGCTACGCTTAACACTGCTTCTGAATTTGGCTTTGGCGGTGTTATCGCCGCGTTACCTGGCTTCAAAGCTGTTAGCAGAGGTATAGCCTCTACCTTCCAGGATCCATTAATAAATGAAACAATTACCATTTCGGCACTTTCAGCAATTACAGGTTCTGCATCAGGCGGAATGAGTATCGCCTTGGCTACCATGAGTGAAACGTATATAACACAAGCTTCGAAACTAGGCATTAGTAACGAGGTATTACATCGGGTAGCGTCGATGGCAAGCGGGGGAATGGATACGCTTCCGCATAACGGCGCAGTAATAACCCTTCTCCTGATAACGGGGCTCACGCACAAACAGGCATACAAAGATATTTTTGTGATGACGGGATTTAAAACTGCAGGTGTATTTGTTATTATTGGCCTGTACTATCTTTTTGGAATGGTGTGAATCAATTACGAATTGTCAATTACGAATTACAATACGTCACTGAAAAAGTGAGAGGACTGTAGAGAAAAAAATGATCTGGAATAAACCCTGGAAGGGAGATATGATTATAGAAGCGTCCATATTTGTTGATGTAAACCTGAAAGGATTTTTACAAGTCTGCGCGCATTTTACCACTCCCTGCAGGCTTAGGAATAGAAATTAGAATTATTAACCATAAAAAATATTAATATGCCCGGTAACCGACGCAAGTTTATCTCCAATGTTGTTGGCAGTGGTTTAGCTGCAGCAACCTTACCATTATCATCCTTCACAACCACTGACCCCGACGTAAACCTCGCAACATTAGCCTTAAAAGACAGATACGCCAAACTCGATGAAATCTGCAAGCAGCCTGTGTTTAAACGGGAACTTTTCCCGAGGCCGGTGATCATCCAATCCGTTGAACTGCTTCGTTACCAGGGTAACTTTCTGTGCCGCGTCCGATCCACCGATGGGGCCGAAGGAATGTCCGTTGGACATAGCGGGCAGTTAAGATCACAGTTTCCCATTTTTATAAATTTACTGCAACCCTTTTTTATTAATAAAGATGCCCGCGACCTGGATCTCATCGTGGACAAAGTTTTTATCTATAAACTAAATTTCAGGTTGAATGGAATGGCCCTTGGCGTGCCGTTAGCAACCATCGAATTTGCCATCCTCGATATGATGGGCCGTATCGCTAATAAATCGATAGGACAATTGATCGGCGAAATTACGCACCCGAATGTAGAAGTTTACCAGGCTACAGAATACCGCGAAAAATCAGTAGAAGAATCCATGGAACTTATTACCAGGGATGTTGCCGAGTATAACGCAAAAGCACTGAAAATTAAAATTGGCGGACTCATGTTTATGTTTGAGGACATGAACCACGTGGCTCCTCCGGGAAGGACAGAAAAAATGATACCCTTAGTCAGGAAAACATTTGGCGACAAAATGATTTTGTATGCCGATTCAAATGGTTATTATTCCGTTGATGAAGCCATTCGTGTTGGTAAGTTATTGGAACAATATAAATATGATTTTTTTGAAGAACCGGTTCCTTTCGATTGGCGAGAAGAAACAAAGCAGGTGGCTGAAGCGTTGAAAATTCCCATTGCTTTGGGTGAGCAGGATTATAGCCTGCATGGCTTCCGATGGCTCGTCGCAAATAATGCCGTTAAAATCGTTCAACCAGATACCTTTTATTTCGGCGGAATGATCCGTTCCATGAAAGTGGCGCGTATGGCACATGCCATGGGTTTAAAATGTACTCCGCATATGACAGGAGGTGACCTTGGTTTTCTCTACATGATGCATTTTGTTTCTGCTCTTCCAAATGCGTTGGAACATCATGAGTTTAAAGGATTCAAAACAAACGTTGTATTCGAATGCAAAACATCTCCCTTAAAAAGCGAAAATGGTGTCGTTAAAGTTCCCACTGGCCCAGGCTTAGGTATTGACATTGATCCGGCATATATCGGCAAACACCAGCTGGTAAAATTATAAAAATAGCAGGTAACCTTATAATTGATCAAGATATGTATAACGATCCGTTGACCGCGAATGCTGATGATAACAATGAAATTTATTGGTTTCAGAAACCATTAAATATCCTGCAAACGAATATCCGTGAAATTGATGCAAAGGGATATGATGCAAAGGCTGTAGTAAAATATATGCTGGATACCGGCTGTAATACTTTAGTGATCAATGCAGGCGCTATCGTTGACTTCTTCCAAAATCCGCTACCTGCCGCCATGGTCAATACGTTTATGGGTGGCAGGGATATCCTGAAAGAAATAACTACCGCCTGCAAAGCCGTAGACTTACGCGTTATTGCCCGAATAGATTTTCGTGGTGCCGAAGAAGAAATCTATCAAAAATTTCCTGACTGGTTTATGCTAAATGCTAACAAGCAACCTGTTATTACAAGGTACAATTATGGAGACAGGAAACTTTCATTATATGCAGGCTGCTATCTAGGCAAACATCGCAATGAATATTTAAAAGAATTTGTCAGCTACATTTTGAAAAATTATGCCCTCGATGGCATATGGCACAATGCGCCCGGTTCTAACGGCATTTGTTATTGCCCAACCTGCACGGCTGCATATAAAGCGGCTACAGGAAAGGATTTGCCTGTTCAACAGTCATCTGCAAACGCTGATTTAGATGAGTACATGCTTTGGAAAGTGAAAGTAGCCGATAATCATATGGACGGTATTAAAAAGCTTATTAAAACTTTCGGGCAGGATAAAATTTATTGCGCAGAAATATTTAGCATGTATGGCGTAGAGGACCGCATCAATTCCGGAATTGATCTTAACAACGCCCGTTCTCATTTTGATTTCCTGGTGAGTGTTGCCTTTGGTGATAGCGGGGATCCTGATCATTTTTATCAAAACCTCAATTACGCCAACACGATAACAAAATTTCTTAAATCGATGGTGCCCGAGCGGGAGGTTATTATTTTATGCGGAGGCAATGGAACCATACATCGAATGGTGAGTGATCCAAAGATAGATTACAAGATATGGTTATGGGAAGTTCTTTCCGCAGGAGGCAGGTACTGGGATAATTATTTTACCAATATTCCCACTGCAGCTTATGACAGGCGAAACATTTATGATCACACAGAAGTTTTTCAATTTGTGAAGGATCACGAAAAAATTTTGGAAAGGCATGCACCCTTTGCAAATGTGGGCATTTATTATTCCCGCCCTACTCGCTTGTCGTATCGCGAAAAACTGGAAGAAGGCGACCGGTTCGGTTCGGCAATACGGGGCATGGAAACCGTTATGATGGAAAATCATATTCCGCATGATTTTATTCTGGATGACCAGGTTACCAGGGAAAGCCTGCAAAAATACAAGCTGGTTATTCTCCCAAATGTGCGCTGCATGTCTGACAAGGAAATAGAGTTGCTAAAAAATTATGTGCGGGAGGGAGGCAACCTTATTGCCACCTACACTTCGAGCCTGTACGATTCCGATGGAAAGGAACGACCAGATTACGGACTGAATGAATTGTTTGGTGTTCATTATGCGGGTAAAAAGGAAAATACACGAATTGATAATTACCAGTATATCTTAAATAAAAAACATCGTTTAGTGGAAGCCGATAGTGCGCAGACGGAGTTGTTATTTAATGCAGGTTATACCGCTTTGTGCAAACCGGCAAAAGACGCTGAAGTAATTTGCACCTGGGTTCCAACCATTACAAATCAACCACCGGATAAAGCCTGGGTAGAGAAATTTTCTACAGAATTTCCTACCATCGTTGAAAATAAGTATGGAAAAGGTAAGGTATTATACTTTTCTAACCAGCCTGATGATTTAAGCTACCTGGTTGGTCATCCTGATCCGCGAAACCTTCTGCTGCGTAGCATCAGGTATCTCGCAGGAAGTGACATCCCGGTGGAAAGCAATGCTCCTTCAAGCGTTCATATCGGCCTTACAAAATCGCTGCTTGTTCCCGGGCAGTATATCCTTTCATTAGTAAATACAACTTCCGGTCCGGTACGACCTGTTCGTGAATTGATACCGGTTCATGATATACAAATAAAATTGCGGCTCGATGGCAAATCTGTCAGAAGTCACAAAGTTTTACGTTCTCAGGGAGATTGTACGATTACCACTAATGCACAGCAATTGAATTTACGGATTAGTAAATTGAAAGACTTTTGCGCGGTTCATATTCAGATGAATGTGTGAGCGGGTTGTCATCAATTTTACGAAGCATTTCTTGTAACCGCCCTTAACTACCAAGAATAAACACATCCTCAATTATTAAAAAAAGTTTAAGATAATATTAAGATTTAGCTTAAATACTTGTTTTATCTTTGAGGAATGCGGCTTTTTTTAATCCTTATAACATCATTTTTTTTATTTAATTACCAGGCTTTCACTTATGAAATTGCCGGGTCGGAAAACTCGTTATCAAAGAGAATTGAGCTAATAAATAATAATGAAGATCCAAACAATTATTCAACTACAAATAAATATGAAGCCATTGTTCGCTCTTCACATTTTAGAAGAAGCCCAACTACCCAGTTCAGGTCTTTTGTTAATTCAAAAATAGTCAAAGCATTTAGTGCTACAGTTACATCAACTCTTCTTAAGCAGAAACATTTCACTAATTCTTACCTGCACTATATACCCATAGGATTAAAATTGCTTTTCCCCCAGCATTATTTTTGGTAGTCTTATGTGCTTTAGCATTTTCAATGTAGAATGAATGCTTTCACAATGCCTGGCGAAGTTATGTAATTCAGGATCTTGCGGAGAAGTCTCGGAGTTTCACAGAGAGCCTCCGTGTATCTCAGTACACCCTCCATGCATCTCCGTAAAGCCTCCGTGTATCTCCGTGTATCTCCGTGCCCCTCCGTGTAACAAATCTGTTACATGGAGAAAGCTCGGAATTCCCCTTCAACAGTTTTAAAATTATAATACAACAAATATGAAATCAACATACATAATATTGGCCGTTGCGTTTTTACTGATCTCAATGGCATCATTCTGTCAAACAGTAAATAGTGTTCCAATAATAACAAAGGGCTATTATTCGATCGGTAACCATTCTCAAAAACTTGTTCCGCGTTTGCCGTTACCCCCTGATACCATTACAACGCCTGTTGCTACCAAAGGTTATTATTCAATAGAATTTAACAACAAAAAATCTTCCAAAAAGCAGCGCTGGTTTTTCCAGCAAGGTACACGGCCGGTGGTTACGAAAGGTTATTATTCAATAGGCAATAACGCGCCAAAGCGTTAACTTAAATTTAAAATACGTAGTAAACAAAAAGAAAGCGGTGCTGTATGCAATACACACCGTATTTATGAATCACTAATTCGTAACCACCTTTCCTTTTCAACTTCACCTGTAGATATTTCATTTTACATCTAGCGGTATTTTGGTCATAAATTCTGTAATTTAGGATAATGATCAAACAGTTTTTAGCAGCTTATTTCATTTTTATTAGCCCATTATTTAGTATTGCTCAGGATATTACCGGCTTCTGGAAAGGAACGCTGAATATGAACAGTGGTTGTTTTGCGGTTAATAATATTGAAATACAAATATCAAAAAACGGAGACAGCATCTTTGGTAGTTCCTACCACTACCTGGATGTAGATAATTACGTTAAAAAAAAATTCACTGGTGCCTATCATTCCGACCTGAAAAAAATCTTTTTACAGGAAGAGCTGGTTACTACAGTTAATATCCCATCCTATTGCAAAGTATGTATTAAAAAATATGAGCTAACATATAACAGGAGTGTTAACCAGGAATTTTTAGAAGGTGATTGGACGGGTATAATCGCCGGCACTTATATTGATTGTGGAATAGGACAGATCAGGCTTACACGAATCAAGGAATCTGCATTTAAAGAAATTCACGAAATAGTTGTCGACACCGGGGAAATCCGGTTGGACTTTTACGATAATGGACTGATAGATGGCGACTCCATTTCGGTACGGATCAATAATAAAATAGTACTGACTCACCAGAAACTTGGTGCTGATCCAATAACTCTTTTTACCAGGATAGAACCGAAAAGCACTTTCCAGGAAGTAGAGATAATTGCAGAAAATCTTGGCACCATTCCTCCTAACACGGCGCTTCTTATTGTTACTGCGGGTAAAAAACGGTATGAATTATTTTTGACCTCTGCCGAAAAAAAAACCGCGAAAGTTCGCTTTTTGTATGAGAAGGGAAAGTAGCAAATTACAGGTAGTTAAAATAAACATATGAGTACAAAGAAGTTGTTCACCGCATCGCTTCTTTCTGCGAGCTTGTTTTCATCCCTCCTGTTATTTGCACAACAGAACAATACTATTGTTGTAAAAGTCAATAATCCAACAGCCACCGTACAACCAACCATGTGGGGCGTTTTTTTTGAAGACATCAATCTTGGAGCCGATGGTGGTATTTATGCGGAGATGGTAAAGAATCGCTCATTTGAATTTTTTAAGCCACTTATGGGCTGGACGGTTCAACAGAAAAAATTCACCGAAGGTGCCCTGCTTGTAACAAATCGAAAAGATAAGAACACGGCAAACCCACGTTACATAAAAGTGACCTTAAACAAGGCAACAAAGGGCGATCTTGGTTTAACCAATGAAGGCTTCAGAGGCATGGGTGTTAAAAAGGAAATACGCTATGATTTTTCCGTGATGTATCATCAGCAAAGTGCCGGTATAAAAATGCATGTCGAACTGGTTGACAGCACAGGTAAAAACCTGGGCGGCACAACCATAACACCTTCGGAAACCGGAAAAGACTGGCATAAAACGACTGGAAACTTTACTGCTAACGCAACGGTACTGAAGGCAAAAATGAATATCTGGTTTGAAGGCAACGGTGTAATAGATCTTGACATGATTTCTTTATTTCCATCAGACACCTGGAAGAACCGTGCCGGTGGCATGCGTGCGGATATGATTCAAAAATTAGCAGACATGAAGCCCGGCTTCATTCGCTTTCCCGGGGGGTGCATCGTAGAAGGTTTTGATCTTTCTCAACGATACCAATGGAAAAATACCATCGGCCCCATAGAAGAAAGACAACTCGTGATCAACCGCTGGAACTTTGAATTTGCGCACCGTCCGGCACCTGATTATTTTCAAACCTTCGGACTTGGCTTCTTTGAATATTTTCAACTTGCTGAAGACATTGGTGCCGAACCCTTACCCATTTTAAATTGTGGTATGGCCTGCCAGTTTAATTCTGCCGAAGTGGTACCGATGGATAATCTTGATCCATACGTAAAAGACGCACTCGACTTAATTGAATTTGCAAATGGCGATGTTTCAACAAAGTGGGGTGAAGTACGTACGAAGTTAGGACACCCTTCTCCTTTTAATTTAAAGATGATGGGCGTGGGCAACGAAAACTGGGGACCGCAATACCTGGAGCGATTAAAAGTTTTTACAAAAGCAATAAAATCAAAATACCCTGGTTTTAAAATCATCAACAGTGCGGGAACCGACCCTGAGGGAGATCGTTTTGATTATCTCAACACCGCATTACGCAGCATGAACGCAGATATTATCGACGAACATTATTACCGCAGGCCCGAGTGGTTCTTTGCCAATGCAGCACGTTATGATAGCTATCCACGTAATACTTCAAAAATATTTGGTGGTGAGTATGCTGCACAAAGCGACCGCACAGTAAGCGTAAATAATAAAAATAGCTGGCTCACCGCACTATCCGAAGCCGCTTTCATGACCGGCCTGGAACGGAATGCAGACGTGGTTACCATGGCATCCTATGCACCACTCTTCGCGCATATCGATGGCTGGCAATGGACACCCGATCTTATTTGGGTAAACAATCTCGAATCATACGGCACATCCGATTATTATGTGCAGCAATTGTATTCAACCAATAAAGGAACCGATGTGGTGCCTGCATTACTGAATGGAAAAGCGATATCCGGCCAGGATAGTTTGTTTGTTTCGGCAGTGATCGATAAAAAAACAGGTGAAGCAATTATTAAAGTGGTGAATGCATCGGCTAAAGAAAAGACTACACCTATTACGCTGGAGGGTATTAAGAAGATGCCAGCGCAGGGACAGCTTATTGTATTACAGAGTAATGATCTGAATAGTGTAAATACTTTTGATAAGCCTTTAAATGTAGCTCCAAAAGAATCGAGTATCGCGATTATAGGAAAGACGGTAAATCTTGTTGCAGCGCCTTATTCATTTTCGGTGGTGAAGATAAAGATGTAGGGAGGTTGAACAGCCGATCATCCAATAGAATCGTATATTGTACTCACCTTATAGGAAGAACAGCTTGTAAGACCCGGTGCGGAGAACACAAAATAATGAGAGGTTCTCTTTGCTGAAATTTATATCGATCTTAGGCGCTTCAACAAGAGGCGGTCGTTCAATGTTTTTAATAACTACCTGGCTTTACGTATTAATACAGACGATTAGCCAAAAAGAGTGTCATACTTTAATTTTAGGATCAGATTTATTATTTTTGATGACTAATTACTTTTTTTTGTTTAACCTATACGGCCAAATATCAAATAATCCCAGTGACTACCGGCAGCTAAATTGCGGGGAGTCTCTCATTTCCATTTATAACTGCCCACTTGAAAACGATTATGTTGATCTCTGGTGTCATCACAATTACATAGTATATGTGATAGAAGGCAGGAAGATCTGGCATACCGCTCATGGCTCCTACGATCTACGTGATGGCAGTTGTGTATTTGTAAAAAAAGGCGCTTGCATCGTAGAACAATTTTTTGATGTGCGGTTTTGTCTCATTATGTTTTTTATACCCGATGACTTTATTTGTGAGGTGTTAAAAAGCAAATCAACTCCGCTTAATAAATCGGATAAAAAGTACGATCCCATTATTACCATAGATAAAAACGCCTCGGTTCATACTTTCTTTCAATCCATGATGCTTTATTTCGATGCCAACCGAAAGCCCGATCAATCTTTACTGGAGCTAAAATTCAGGGAATTGATTCTCACCCTGGCCGATAATCCCACGAATAGTGAATTACTCTCTTACTTCTGTTCTTTATTAAAAGAACCTCAAAGTGTATCGCTGCAAAGGGTGATGGAAGACAACTTTTGTTTTAACCTGAAACTGGAGGAGCTTGCCAAATTAAGTTCCCGAAGTTTGTCTGCATTCAAAAGAGATTTTCTAAGACACTACAATACTTCTCCCGGTAAATGGCTGATGGAAAAAAAATTGAATCGTGCACTGCACCTGCTTACCAATATGGGCAAAACCGTTACGGAGGCAGCTTATGAAAGCGGGTTCGAAAGCCCTTCGCATTTCAGCCGGGTATTCCGTTTGCATTTCGGCAGTTCGCCTTCATCGATTAAACAGCAACCGACTCTTTGAACTGATCAGGCATATATTGGACTTGTGGGGAATATCTCCGGCTAATCAGCATACTACCTCGTCTTTTGTCATTTTATAACAAATCACATCTTCAGTTCAATTTTGTAAATAAATAATTTATCTCTTGATTATTAGTTTTTGGCCTAAATTGAATATCTTGAATTGAATAACGTACCAACGATCAAACGCCAACTTACTGTCAGAATGATAATGCGCCCTCAATAGAATTTTAAAAGTAAACTGACCACACCTTATAGATACGCTATTTCACGATGCTGCCATACCCTACGTTCTAAGGGTTTTAGAATAATCCATACTTTCAATTGTATCGTTCGGTACTATGGCTTCTACTTCAGGAGTGGCACTTTCGTTGGAGCCTGTTTACTCTTCTTTATTTACAGGCAGTTATACCGGCCGGGAAGCCGTGTTTTTCCTGCCGTTTTCCAGTGCAGATGCAGGTTCCTTAATTACGTTTTATTTCAGGGCTCCGCCGGCGGCCGGCTCGGAGTATTATCTTAACCCTGCCGGAATCCTTACCAATCCTGCTTTGAACACCGCATCAGACAAGCGCAGTAGCATGATTGTTAGTTCCACCGGGTTACGCTAGCTGAATAAATATACAACGCCTAATCCTACACGGATTATGTGCCTGTTATGCGGTATGCCGAAGTATTGCTGAACTATGCGGAAGCATCGGCCCGTACGGGAGCCCTGGCGGATGCCGCCGCTCTCTTAAATGCGGTGCGTAAAAGGTCGGATGCAACTTATTCGTTCAGTAGCGCCGATCTTGCATCTCAAACTGCACTCACTAACCTGGTTATTACGGAAAGAAGAATTGAATTGCTGGGAGAAGGATTTCGCGTTCCTGATGTTCAGCGGCTGATGTTACCTATCCCGGGTAAGGCAGCTCTTTCGTGTATCGCACCTACATCGGATCCTACTGCCACGTTGTATATCTGGCCGATATCATCAGAAGAGTTGGGTACGAATAAGTTGATGACACCAAACTAAATTATGAAAGTGGACGTGCTATCTTCCCCTCCTTTTTCCTTTAGATTTGATTCCGTTGCGCAGCACGGAATCAAACGGGGTGGTTACCGCGGGGTGTGGCTTACAAATGGTGTTCAAGCCTATGCAATGCTTCTACTTTCAAAGGTCCACTGGATATAGATTCGGTACGCCATTACAGCCAGTTGAACTACCTTAAAGACCTGCCATCTCCTGTATACTGGATGAATGGCTCCGGATTACCAAACAATCTTTTCACCGTAAAAACTATCATTTCATTATTAATTAAAATAAGAGATAAGATTAACAATGAGCAGCGATTGCATTTGTTATTATCAAACGGCGGAGTAAACGGAACACTGGCCGAAGCATACAAAACAGATAATGGTGTGCCTTTTGTTTTTGGAAAAACCGGAACGCTTCAGTTCGTTCACAATCAAAGCGGTTTCTTAATTACCAAAAAAGGAAAAAAGTTAATATTCTCATTCATGAATAATAATTTTGCACGTCCCATGCCGGAGATCAGATCAGAGATGGTGAGAGAAATGACGGAGATACATGACATGTATTGAAGAAGGGCTGTCGGCTATCAGGTTTCAGCTTTCAGCCGAACACTGGTTTATGGTTCTCTGCTGATAGCCGATAGCTGACAGCTGATAGCCAAATCTTACAATTAACTTCTAAAAAAAACAAACACCATGAAATCGTTTTTTGTTTTACTTTTTCTTGTGCAATTTATTGTAACGGGATTTAATCCGGCTCCGCGGGGCGATATCGAGGTAGATATTATTATCAGGAATGGAATGCTGTATGATGGCAGTGGAAATAAGCCTGTCAAAGTAGATATAGCTATTTCCCCCGATACTATTACAGCTATCGGCAATCTAAAGTGGTACAAAGTAAAACAGGAAATAGACGCCACCGGGATGGCTGTGGCGCCTGGTTTCATTAACATGCTCAGCGGCGGCATGGGCGCATTGTTCCAGGATGGTAAAGGACAGAGTGACACACGCGAAGGTGTTACGCTTGAAATATTTGGCGAGGGCGGTTCCGCAGGTCCACTTAGCGCGAAAATGAAAGCAGGCAGAAGAGGTAATCGCAGTGATAGAATCGACACGTCGCTGACAACACTTGCCCATGTTTTAAAAACGATGGAAAACAAAGTAACGCCTAATATTGCCTCCTTTGTAGGGGCTACCACTATTCGCCAGAATGTTTTAGAAAGTGATGATCGTGCACCAACACCTGCTGAAATGGAGCAGATGAAACAACTGGTAAGGCAGGCGATGCGGGAAGGGGCCTTGCGACTGGGTTCGGCACTGATTTACCCGCCAGGCTTTTTTGCAAAAACCGATGAGCTGATAGAACTGGCAAAGGTAGTTGGAGAATATGATGGTATGTATATTTCGCACATGCGCAGCGAAGGAAACCAACTGCTTGAATCGCTCGATGAACTGATCCGGATTGCTAAAGAAGGCAAAGTAAACGCCGAGGTTTACCACCTGAAAATGGCTGGAAGCGGCAACTGGACAAAGTTTGATGCAGTGGTAAAAAAATAGATTCCGCCCGAAAGAAGGGTTTGAAGATCACCACGGACATGTACACTTACACAGCAGGCGGTACAGGCTTAAGCGCCACTATGCCGCCATGGGCGCAGGATGGTGGATTTAATAAATTTCTCGAAAGACTGAACGATTCTGCCACACGAGAAATAATCAAAAAAGAAAGGCTGACGCGTACCGATAAATGGGAAAACATGTTCCTCAGCAATGGTGTTCTCTGGCATTTTGTTCAGTTCTTTTAGAAAAGATTCATTAAGAAAATACACGGGTAAAACATTGGAAGAAGTCTCTAAGCTAAGGAACCAGTTACCTGAAGATGCTGCCATCGACCTCACAAGAGAGGATAGCTCAAGAATAGAGGCAGTATATTTTATGATGACAGAAGACAATGTAAAAAAACAGATAAAGCTTCCCTATATGAGTTTTTGTTCTGATGCGGCAACCATGGCACCTGAAGGAAATTTTCTTAAATTTAATCCGCATCCAAGGGCTTACGGAAGTTTTGCAAGACGACTGGGCAAGTACGTGCGGGAAGAAAAAGTGATCACCCTCGAGCAGGCTATCCACGGCCTTACCACCCTTCCTGCGACTAATTTAAAGATCAAAAAAAGAGGAGCACTCAAAAAAGATTATTATGCCGACGTGGTGATTTTCGATCCTGCTACTATAACAGATCATGCTACCTACGCCGAACCCCACCAGTATGCTACAGGAATGAAACATGTATTTGTAAATGGAGTGCAGGTACTAAAAGATGGTGAACATACGGGCGCTACACCAGGAAGAGTGGTGAACGGGCCGGGATGGCAGAAGGAGTGAGATCGGCTGTCAATTATCGGCTATCGGCTCTCAGCTATCCGTTATCAGCTTTTTTCAATTCATAGAAAGCGCCAGGTGCGATCACCGGAATTTAATCAACAGATAACAACTCAAAGCTGATAGCTGACAGCTGATAGCCAAATATCCAAATAAACACTAAAAAACATACACATGAACATTGCTTGCTTAATACTCTCTATTACTCTCCATTTTTCTTCCCCCGATACCATACCGCAAATTGATAATGCGATATATTCCTTTATGGCAGAAAACAACGTAGCTGGTGTTTCACTGGCCATCATAAAAAATGAAGAGCTGGTTTATGTAAAGGGTTATGGCTTCGCCGATAAAGAGGCAGGGACGAGGGTTACACCTGCAAGCCTGTTCAGGATAGCCAGCATTTCAAAGCCTGTTACTTCCATGGCTATCATGAAACTTATGGAAGAAAAAAAATTGTCTCTCGATGATAAAGTGTTTGGCGTTGGTAGCATCTTAGGCACCAAATATGGCAAACAACCATATAAAAAAGATGTAACGGAAATAACCATACGGAATTTACTGCAGCACCTCGGTGGAGGCTGGGGAAACACCCGGAACGATCCCATGTTTACCGATCCTTCCCGGTCAAAAGAAGAATTAATATCGTTTACGCTGGATACATTTCCGCTGGTAAACAAACCCGGCACCAACTACGCATACTCCAATTTTGGCTATTGTGTGTTAGGAAGGGTGATTGAGAAAATTACAGGTCAGCCTTATGAACATTATATAAGAAAAATTATTCTCACGCCAGCCGAAGCTACCAGCATGCAGATCGGCGGCAATACGTTGGAGGAAAGAAAACCAAATGAAGTGAAATATTACGGGCAAAAAAGAGAGAATCCATACGCCTACAATATATCAAGAATGGATTCGCATGGCGGCTGGATCGCCTCCGCAACTGACCTGGTAAAATTGCTGATGCGTATTAATGGAAGTGATAAAAAGAAGGATATACTTACCGCAGCGTCGATAAAGACGATGCTTACGGCCCCTGTTGTTTCTCCCAGGTATGCCTGTGGGTGGGGCGTTGACTCGCTCGGTAACTTTGCACATAATGGATCACTGCCTGGAACAAGAAGTGAATTAAGGAAAGGAGTAAACGGCTACGGATATGCGCTGCTGCTAAACACCCGTGGTAACGATACTCTATTTACGAATGGGTTGCGTACCCTGATGGAAACGCTGCAGAAAGTTGATCTCATTGCGACAAAACCTGTTGTCGCAGGCTACCAGCCATCCCTATTCGCCGATAGTCAACAAATTAAAAGAATGCAGGCCGCTTTTCCCGTGATAGAAAGAATGTACAAGGCCTATGCAGAAAAAAATAAAATCCCGGGTATTGCATTTGGTATTGTCGGCGATGGTAAATTATTATATTCCGGCGGATTCGGGTATAGTGATGTAGAAAAGAAAATTAACGTATCAAATTCTTCCGTTTACAGGATCGCCTCCATGACAAAAAGTTTTACGGCAATGGCCATCATTCAACTTCGGGATGCCGGTAAACTTCAGTTGGATGATCCTGTTTCAAAGTTTATCCCGGAGATGAATGCCGTTGCATCCCTCACCGATGATTCTCCTCCGATTACCATCAGGAACCTGTTAACTCATACTGCGGGATTCCCGGAAGACAATCCCTGGGGCGACAGGCAATTACAGCGAACTAACCAGGAACTTCTTGATTTTATTAAAAAAGGAATTTCACTGTCATCCACGCCCGGTCTTGCTTACGAATACAGCAATCTAGGTTTTGCGATGCTCGGCGCCATTGTTAGCAAAGCTTCGGGAATGGACTTTGAAAAATATATCAATAAAAATATTTTTGCTCCGCTAGGCATGCCCCATACGTACTGGGAATATACCGATGTTCCTGCTGATCTGCTCGCAAATGGTTACCGACTGGTAAACGACAAATGGAACAAGGAAGAAATGCTACATAGCGGATCATATGGCGCCATGGGAGGACTGCTTACTTCGATAGAAGATTTTAGTAAATATATTAACTTTCATCTTTCCGCCTGGCCGCCAAGGTCGGGCAATGATACAGGAATTATTAAAAGAAGCAGCTTACGCGAGATGCACCTGCCGGGGAAAGTAAGCAACCTTCTCCCATATGCAAGAAATGCTTCGGGCGTAATTTGTCCTAAAATAACATCTTACAATTTTGGTCTGGCATGGTCGAAAGACTGTACTGGTAAAGACCAGATTGGGCACAGTGGTGGTTTGCCTGGGTTTGGATCAAACTGGACATTTCTACCAGCCTATGGCATCGGCCTGGTATCATTCTGTAATCTTACTTATGCTGCCACCTCTGCCTTGAATGCGCAAATCATCGACACATTAATTGCCATAGCCGGTTTACTACCAAGAGGAATACCACCGTCACTAATACTTGAACAAAGAAAAAATGAGCTGGCAAAATTTTTGCCTGATTGGAAAAATGCAGAAGCAGGCGGGATATTTAGCGAAAATTTTTTCCTCGACTATTTTGTCGATTCTTTACGAAATGACGCAAAAAAATTATATGACAAAGCCGGAAAGATCAGAAGAGTTGGGGCGATGATTCCGGATAACCAGTTACGTGGAAATTTTATCATCGAAGGAGAAAACATAGACATGCAGGTGAGATTTACCCTTTCACCGGAAATGCCCGGATTGATCCAACAATATAGTATAACCGAAGTATCCAAGTCAACCACCTATTTCAGCAAGTATAAATTAAAAACCATTTCGGATATTAAAGAATACAAGGCGCTGGTTGCAAAAGATCCAAACCAGGAACTGGTGAAGCTGGATTCGTTTATTCCCGGTATTGTGCTCGATATAAGATATGCAACCAACAACAACCTGATGAAACAACCGCTCTATAAACTACCGGTGTCGTATATGCGTCGGCCTGCTGCGGAAGCTCTTAAAAAAATTCAGAAAGAATTGAATGAAATGGGCCTGGGAATAAAAATATATGACGGTTACCGACCATACGGAGTTACGGTAACTTTTTATGAAACCTTCCTGGATAGCGTTTTTGTAGCATCACCGTATACCGGTTCACGGCATAACCGTGGATGCGCCGTAGACATGACGTTGATAGATCTTAAAACCGGCAAGGAAATCAAAATGCCCACTCTTTACGATACTTTCAGTAAAAAGGCACACAGCGAATATATCGGCTTGCCAAAAGATGTTCTTAAGAATCGTGAACTGCTGAAAAAAGTAATGACAGGCAATGGGTTTTTGATATATCCCGATGAATGGTGGCACTATGATTTTGGTGGATATGAAAAGTACCCGGTGATGGATATTCCTTTTGAAACACTGAGGAATTTATGAATCCGCCAAAGCGCCACTGCAGCTTTATATAAATGCATGTTGCGGCGCTTTGAGCTGAAATCTCCCAAAATGGAAACAACCCGCTCAGGAGATTTCAGCTGAAGCGCGCGAGAACATCTTATGTGAAGAACCTGATGCACTTTGCTGAATTGAAAGAAAGAATAAGAATGTATAATTGAAAAGCCCCTCAATAAGCAACTCCCCCTCTTGTCATTTCAGCCAAAGCGCCATAGCAGCTTCGCATACGGCGTGTTACAGCGCTTTGAGCTGAAATCTCCAGGATGGCGGCAACCCGCATTTCTGGAGATTTCAGCTAAAGGACAAAAAAGGTGTGTTTCTTATCAATGCTTAACTATCCCAACAATATTCTTAGCCTCCTCAAACGCTTTAGTAAATATAGCTTGCCTGAATGCCTCCACATCCTGCACATTAAAATCAAATGTCCAGTTATACGATTTCGTTAAAATTGAAATGTCAATGTTTGAACTGAACAGTTTTCCTTTTTCAATATCTTTTAACCTGGCAGAAAGCTTGACATGTTTTACATCAATAAAATCACCGCCATGCGCAGCAATGGTGGAAGATAAATTTAAGATAGCGCCCGCGCCAAGCTTTGCGGCCTCAAGATATGCCTGGGCCTGCCGGTAAGCAAGTGTGGCCGATCCTTTCTTTATAACATCCAAACTCTTTGCAGCTAAGTCAAGCGTAGTGTATGCTACGGAAGATCTGATATTTGTAAGAGCCGATTTCGCCTGCGTTAATACGGCCCTGCCGGTTGTTTCAGCGGCAGTAAGTGTGAGCTGTGCACCTTGCCAAACGGTATATTGAGCCCCATGATGAATACCGGCGAGCGTTTGCTGAGCCGTTTGAAAAGCTGCATAATCAACTCCATACTGAATACCCTGTAGCACTTTTTGAGCAGTTACAAGACCCGCATGTTCCTCGGTGGTTTGTACCACATTTAATGCCGCATTGGCTGGGTTGAAAGCAATGGCTTCTGTACTCTTTGCAAATCCATTTATGATTACACGTGCTGCATTAAGAAATTCGTTGGCGGCTGCTTTCGCCGTTTCAAAACTGGCAATCTGCGCAAGGATGCCAGGGACCTTATATGATGTGAGAAAAGAAAGGCCCTTAAGTTCGCGATTCAGATCATTGATCTTGTTTTGTAAAGAATTAACCTGGTTCTGGTAATTATTCAGGTTGTTGATGGCCGATCCGAATACACTGTCATATTTAGCTTTGGCCGCATTAACCTTGCTTTGTGCATTGGCAAAAGCGGTGTCGTATGCCTTTTTCGCATTGGCAACGGCATCCTGGGCGCCCTTCATGGCTGGGTTATACTTAAGTTGGGCATCAGCAACTGCTTTAGTAGCATTTGCAAACGCTGTATCATAAGCGGCTTTTGCTGCAACCAATTTATTCTGAGCATCCAGAACCGATGCGGTCCATTTTTGCTTTTCAACAGTGACGGCCTGCTGTGCCTTGGCCAGCGCAGCAGCAGCATCTGCCTGGGCTTTTATCAGGGCTGCATTAGCGGGGTTGAAAAGAGCTTTATAGGCTATCTCCTTTTTAGCAAGGTCTTGCTGTAATGCATCGATGGAAGTATTAGTGACATGGAGGGCATCTTTTATTTTTTTGCTCACCGTGTCTTTCATGTAGGCAGAAATCGCGTTGCTGAATTCCGAGATCAATAAAAAATCCATGGTTGATGGATTTGAAATGGATCCCTCACTTTTACCGGTAACAGTATATTGCAATAAGCCCGCAAAATTTTCATCGAATTTAAATTCAACACGCTGCTTTGATATTTCTACATAAAGGCCTACGTGTGAACCCATAAAATCTATGGCTGCATCAATCATCACAGATTGTTTGGCCGTTGTTAGCTCAAGATCCAATTCAGCATTTTTTCCATTCTCGCCTTTAATTTTTAGCGGTCCTATTTCCAGGTTGTCGAGATGCCCATTCACAAAAACGCCTTCTGCATTGAACGATGCATATACAGCGATTTCTTTATTAAACAATACAAGGTCCCCGGCGAAGCTGAAGCCTTGCTCAAAGGTCACCGTGCCTATGGTGCCGCCAGTTGGCGCACAATACAATTTTAATTGTTTGAGTTGAAAGAAATCCGGGATGGCATCGGCCGCCAGTTTCAAACCCGTGATGGTAGATGCAAACTTTACCAGGTTCTGGGGAGAAAGCTCAAGGATTTCACCATAAAGAATTTCTTTGGTTGGACCTTCCGAGATAGCTACAGCCATCTTTCCCGTTATATCTCCCAGTTTTATTCCACCAACAAACCCAAAACCTGCGGGTGTACCTGTTGAAACAAACTGCGCATAAATTATTTCCAATTGTAAAGCTAGTTCAGGCCCGATCTCAAGGCCCTTTACGCCAAATGGGTCTTTCCAGTATCCATTCATGGTGCCCGATCCGTTTGCACCCACCATACCAATTCCTAATTTAAGGTCAAAGTGTAACGGGGTATCCTGGTTAGGTACTTTTACATTAAGACCGAAAATCAGGTCCAGTTCAGGCTGGGGTAAAATCTGTATGGCTATGGAGAACGGATCTGTTGTAACGGAACTTCCCAATTGCACGGGAATCTCGCGTCAGCTCATTCCTGATATTGCTTTTATAAATCCGCCAACGGTGGTTAGTTACAAATACTATAAAGGAAACTGGAACGCATTACCTGATTTCAGTAAACTAAACCCAGTTAAAACAGGCATGGAAGTTAATATTGATTTAGGTATGAGAAAACGTGACACTTTATATGGTATATCGCGGAAGAGTTCGATTAATATAACGAAGGAGGGGGTTATACTTTTAAAACCAATATGATAAAACCCTTTGTGAAAAAATAGCAGTTTACTTGCTAATTGACTAGCAGCCTGCTATTAGTAATTATTTTTAGCCCCGCAAGCCAAAATTGCGGGGCTTTTTTAATGCCCTCTACATCATATTAAAAGTCTAGGCTAATCTCTCACCGGTAAACTTAACAGAAACCCAATGGTAAAATTGGCGTCCCAGTCGAAAACGAACGTATCACATTTTGTTGCATCAACGATTGCTTTATAAATATTAAGTCCTGCAGCCATTTTCTTATCAACAGCTTTATAACTCTCCGGTGCTTTTAATACCGTATATCTTTCATCCTTTACCCGGTGTTGATTTGCCAGCGTAAAGGGCACACCTCCAATAATAAAACATACATTGTGTTTATTGCCAGGTATTTTCTCAGATTCATTTTTTGTTTCATTATATACCTCGTCATCGGATTTCCCTTTTTCATAATATTTGGCGCCAACAACTTCCAATGCCCGCAATCTATCCCCTTCCTGCCAGGATATTTTAGTGGTTCCTGAACCTATATCAACTAGAAATGAATTGTCAAGATAGGAAGGTGGAATCGTTGCTTTTAATGCAAATTTCCCCTCCTGTTCAACAGTTACCAGGTTTACGACATAACCCATTTTTTTCAGTTCGTTACTAATCGTTAATGTTTTGGGCTCTTTTTGAGCGCCGGAAGATATCACGAAGTGCATGTTGCGACTGCTAACGCCTTTGTCAAACATTTTAGACAGGTATTTCTTCAGGCCTGTTCTGATATCATCTGTTGTTGCCAATCCTTCATACGCAAGTGACTCGCCAAAATCTTTTGTAATAATCTGCCACCGCCTTTCTCTATCCATCTCAATAACAAAAGAGTTGAAGCCCGTTGCGCCAACTTCTACAACGCCCCTGAGCGTACCATTAACCGGCTTTTCCGGTATATAATTAAATGTTCGCGCTTCTGATGTTGAGGTAGTTTTGTCTGAAGATGCCGGGTTTTCGTCCGACGTCGTATTTACCTTTTCCGATTTCATAACAATTACAGAATCAGAATTCGTAAACGTAGGTCCTGCCTCATTTTCACCAGGGAGTATATATCGCTTTATTAAAAAAAAAGCCAGTATTCCTAATACAAGAAATATCGCAATCTTTCCTCCTGTCGTCAGTCTCATGTTATTTTGTTTTATAATAAAGTAATATGTCCCGGTTATACCAGGATGCTAATTTATACTTTCTTTTTATAATATCTGCGAACCCGGAAAATAGCCCAGGGAATACAATGAATGTTTTGATGCCATGGCTGGTTTATGATGCATGCCATACGCCTGTAATTCAAAAGGATCAATAACGGTAAATAAAAAACTAAAGAAGATGATTGTTTGGCATAAACACTTTTAAAAATTTAAAACCACTTTGCCATTATCAATTCCAGGATCTTCGATTACCCGCAATGTATGCTTAATTTCAGTGAAATGAAACTGGTGAGTGATCAGGGTGTACGACAAATATCCGTTTATAATTTAAGCAACTTAATTAATTCATTCCACCTGCCGCCATGATAGGCAGCTCTGAGGGACAAAATACTTTGTGCCCCTTCTATTGACCAACGTTGTCCTGA
>JBDSBP010000286.1:0-23918 GCA_039921525.1 Chitinophagaceae bacterium
GCCGATGATTTTGTAAAGATCCATACACAGAATGGTTCCTTTCTTAAGAACAAAACAATGAATCATTTTGAAAAAGTTTTGGAAGCACAACAGTTTGCGCGCATTCACCGGTCTTATATTGTAAACATCCAGCACATCACACGAATTGATCCGTATGAAAAAGACAGTCATTTGGCAGTACTAAAATCGGGCAGTAGCATTCCCGTTAGTAAATCGGGCTATGCGAAATTGAAAACGGTGCTGGGGCTTTGATAATTGTTAATTGTTAATTGTTAATGAATTCCATATTGCTGTTTCTATAAGATATGTAACTGACAACCTCCAATTATTGATGGTCTTTTAGATTGCTTATAATTTTTTCTTAAGCCCTCGTTCATCAGGAAACAATTAGCCATCAATTGTCGTATAGTTAAGGTGCAACTAAAATGGCAGTTCCTTAGTTAATGACATTGAATTAATTCTACTTTGACAAGTTAAACCGGCTTTTATTATCAGTTGAAGGTAGTCGGCATATTCAAATTTACATTACCGGAGCCGCCGTTCAATTTCGAACATTCTTTAACACTGCGAAATATATTTGTTACACAGAGATACACGGAGAAGGCACGGAGATACACGGAGGCGCTCTGTGAAACTCCGTGCCTTCTCCGTGTAGCTCTGTGTAATATATTTGCTGCCCAGACATGCGACAGAACCAACAGAATAACTTCATGACTTGTCAACGTAGAATTAATTGTTAATGGTTAATGGTTAATTGTAATGAGATGCCCTTGATATTCCATTTTAAAAGCAATTAGCATCTTAAAATATATATTCAATAAACAATCTTCGTACAGGTTATTGATTATTTTGTTGATTCTTTAATTAGTATTGAAAATTATTGAACATTTTCTTAAGGGAAAAGTGTTTCCTAAAATTAACAATTAATCATTAACCATCAACAATTAACCATTAACTCATGGCTTCTTCCAAATTGCCCATTTACATGGCGCTCGCTGCGAACATTGCCATAGCGGTTACCAAGTTCATAGCTGCAGCAATAACGGGTAGTTCCGCGATGATCTCAGAGGGCATTCATTCAGTTGTGGACGCCAGCAATGAAATACTTTTGTTGTTTGGCATAAATAAAAGTAAGAAGCCGGCAGATGAAGAAAGGCCTTTCGGCTACGGCAAGGAGTTGTATTTCTGGGCATTTATAGTGTCTATTCTTATTTTTGGTGTAGGCGGTGGTATTTCCTTTTATGAAGGCATTACGCATCTCCAGCACCCAGTATTAATTAAAGATCCTTTCTGGAATTACATTGTTCTGGCTATTGCATTCGTTTTTGATGGTGTTTCCTTTATCACGGCATTAAAACAATTTAATATGGAAAGAGGATCACAACCCTTTTGGGCAGCAGTGAAAAAAAGCAAGGATCCCTCAACTTTTGTGGTATTATTTGAAGATGCGGCCGACTTGCTGGGATTAATCGTTGCCTTCATTGGCATATACCTCGGACATTTGCTGAAAGAACCTGTGTATGATGCCTTTGCTTCCATCGCGATCGGCATTATACTCACGGCCATCTCAGTGTTGCTGGCAAGGGAAAGCCGTAGCCTTCTGATGGGAGAAAGCGCCGGCAAGAAAATGCTGGGTGAAGTTATAGCACTCACCGAAGCAGATTCTACCGTACGCAAAGTACTTAGCACCCCTTCTATGTATTTAGCACCCGAAGAAATATTGCTGCTCCTAAACATCGATTTTTACGAAGACCGCACGAGCCTGGAAATAACGCAGGCCATAAAAAGGATCCGTTATAATATCCAGGATAGATTCCCCTCCATCAAACAAATTTTTATTCAACCGGAAGAGGAAGGATAATTTTTAATGGTTAATGGTTAATGGGGGGCATAGGTTCATGTAAATATTGAATAATATAGATATTCTTAAAACTTTTGGATTGAAATTAATTAATCATTAACCATTAACGACTAACCATTATCTTATATCGGAATCAGAATTTTTTCAATTAACCATTAACCATTACCCATTAACCATTAATTTTGGGCCATGTCGGTTTCGTATAAAAGACTGGTCGTAAAAATTGGTTCTAATGTACTCAGCAAAGAAAATGGCTTGCCCGACCTCGAGCAAATGACCCGGTTAATAGATGAAATAGCTGCCTTGAAAGTGCAGGGTATCCAGGTGGTGGTTGTATCGTCGGGTGCCGTAGCTGCGGGCAAAGGACTCGTTACCATCAAACCCAAATCTGATGTGGTGGCAGCGAGGCAACTGCTTGCCTCCGTGGGCCAGGTAGCATTGATTCATAATTATTCCGACTTGTTTAAAAGGCACCAGCTGATCTGTTCGCAGGTGCTGGTGACAAAAGACGATTTTCGTGATCGGTTGCATTACAGGAATATGCACAATTGTTTTGAAATTTTATTGCACCATGATATCATCCCCGTAGTCAATGAAAATGATGTTATATCGATTACCGAACTCATGTTTACCGACAATGATGAACTGGCAGGATTAATTGCCTCCATGATCAATGCAGATGCCTTGATCATCCTTACCAACGTAAATGGTCTGTATAATGGTGATCCTTCAGACCCGGGTTCTGCAGTCATTGAAGAAGTAGATCCTTCGATGACCGATTTCTCTTCGATGATCACCACCAAAAAATCAAATTTTGGCAGGGGTGGAATGCTTACCAAATGTTATATGGCGAGTAAGATTGCCCAGTTGGGTATCGCCGTTCATATTGGTAACGGAACAACGGAAGGAATTCTTCATAAGATACTCGCTGGCAATATCAAACACACCCGCTTTTTGCCTTTTAAAGGTGTTTCCGGCAAGAAGAGATGGATAGCGCATACAGATAAATATACGAAAGGAATGGTACAGGTAAACAACGGGGCCAAAACAGCGCTAACCGGCTCCAAGGCATCCAGCCTTTTGCCAGTTGGAATAATCGGGATAAAGGGTGAATTTAAAAAAAAGGATATCATTAAAATAATTGACGAGGAGGAAAGGCTGATAGGCCTTGGTATCGCAGAATACAATTCAGATAAAGCAATAGAATTATTGGGTCAAAAAAATCAGAAACCACTGGTACACTACGATTATTTATATTTAAGCCAGGAAAATCATTGATATGGATTACCAGCAACTTTTTAAAAGTACCCGGGAGGCAAGCAGGCAAATGGGTTTGCTTGCCACGGAAAAAATTAATACGGTCTTAATGGACTTGGCGGAAACTATCCTGCGGCAAACTTCTTTTATATTGAGTGAAAATGAAAAAGACCTCGCTAACATGCTGGAAAATGATCCGCGTTACGACCGGTTGCAACTGAACCAGGAGCGGATAGCTTCTATCGCCGGGGATGTTAGGAATGTGGTGGCTCTGCCTTCACCCGTGGGTATTGTTTTAGCTGAAAATACCCTTCCGAATAATTTGCGCATCTCAAAGATTACGGTGCCGATCGGTGTAATCGGAATTATTTATGAAGCAAGACCCAATGTAACCTGCGATGCATTCGTGCTATGCTTTAAAACGGGTAACGCCTGTGTTTTAAAGGGAGGCAGTGATGCTGAATTTTCTAATATTGCCTTTATAAAAATTATTAAAGAAGTATTACATAAATATAACCTGGATGAGAATATAGTAAACCTTCTTCCTGCAGAAAGAAAATCCACCGAAATATTGCTGGAGGCAACAGGCTGGGTAGATGTAGTTATTCCAAGAGGTAGCCAGCAGCTGATTGATTTTGTACGAAAAAATGCAAAGATCCCTGTTATTGAAACGGGTGCCGGAATTGTTCATACTTATTTTGATGAAACTGCCGACCTCGAAAAAGGGGCGGCTATTATCTGCAACGCTAAAACCAGGCGGGTAAGTGTTTGTAATTCGCTGGATTGTCTCATCATTCATGAAGACAGGTTAGATGACCTTCCTGTTTTGTTAAAACCACTGGAAGAAAAACATGTAGAAGTATTTGCTGATCCGGCATCTTACAAAGCGTTGGCGGGCAGTTATCTTCCTTATCTTTTAAATCCTGCCAGTGAGGAACATTTTGGCACTGAATTTCTTTCGCTAAAATTATCCATAAAAACAGTAAGTAGCCTCGAGGAGGCGTTGAACCATATTAATACGTATAGTTCCAGGCATAGCGAAGCTATCCTCTCGGAAGATCCGATGCATATCGAAAAGTTTTTGCAGCTAGTGGATGCCGCGGCTGTATATGTAAATGCCTCTACTGCATTTACGGATGGCGGTGAGTTCGGACTGGGCGCCGAGATCGGCATCAGTACCCAGAAGTTGCATGCACGTGGCCCAATGGGCCTGGATGCCCTGACGAGTTATAAATGGCTCATCCGCGGCGATGGCCAGATTAGGAACGGATAAAAAATTAAATAGGTATTACAGGATATTATAAATTTGTGGGGGAGGAAGAGTGTGTTTTTTTTAGAAAAGGTGATAAATAGCGAATAAGAGTGATTGTTCTATGTTCCCGTCTTTGAAAAAGGAGGGGAACATAGAACAATCACTCTTTGAAAAAGGAAGGGAAAATAGTGCAGTCACTCTTTACAATTTTTGACAAAAATATCTATATCTCATCATCAAAATAAATCACCTATGGGTCTTAGTATTTTAAACGGTTTCTTCTGCCTGGCGTTCATTTCGTTTGCGTATGTAAACTTAAATGACAAGGATTCATGGTTGTGGGTTCCCATCTATATGGTAGCTGCCATTTGCTGTGGCCTGGCCGCTTTTAAATATTATTATCCTATTATTTACCTGGTGGCTATTGCCTTTTATCTTATTTATGCTATCCGGCTTTTTTTCGCAAAAGATGGCGTACGCGACTGGTTAGTGGTTTACAAAAAACCCAGCATCGTGGAAAGCATGCAGGCAACAAAACCCTATATTGAAAACACCCGGGAGTTTTTCGGGCTTCTCATTATCAGCGGTGCGTTGGCCATGAATTATTTTATCGTTGTGTAAATCAGGAGGTGGTTATAACATGAGCGCAGACAAAGCTAAATTGTTGGCAACGTTATTGGCTTTTATTATTAAACGGCAGGTGAAACCGGAGGGTATGGTATGGTTGGAAGAAAAAGCGAAGCTCGTTGCAGAAGATAAAAATGCTACCACCCTGGGTGCTTCCTTTGCGGCGGTTCCTCGAAAAACAGGCCGGTTTATCGCTGAGATAACCGCAGATGAATTAACTCAAATAGACCAGCTCTATTCCACGTTCACAGTAAAGGATTGGCCGATTGATAAATTGACGAGGCTCTGGCTTTTATTGCAGGTGGATCCTGCAGATGAAACCCGCTATCACAGCCGGATTGAAAGTCTTTTCCGTGATGCTGAAATGAATGAACTGGCAGCATTATATTCTGCTTTGCCGGTATTGGCTTACCCCGAATCCTGGCGGCTTCGCACTGCCGAAGGAATAAGATCCAATATCGGGCTTGTTTTGGAGTCTATTATGTATGAAAATCCTTATCCTTTCAAATGCCTTCAGGAACAAGCCTGGAACCAGATGGTTATGAAAGCATTTTTTACAGAGAAAGATGTAAATCGTATTATAGGATTAGATGAAAGAGCCAACAAAGCGCTGGCATCTATTTTGATTGATTATGCACACGAACGACAGGCAGCTCATCGGGCCGTAAACCCGCAGCTCTGGCGTCTTATTTCAAAATTTATCGATGAAGACATTATTCAAGACATCGAAAAATTATTTGATGACACACATATCACGGTAAGGCGTGCAGCCGCGCTAGCCTGTGTTCAAAGTGATTATCAACCAGCAAAACTATTGCTGGAGAGGGAACCGGCAATTTATGCTTCCATTAAGGCAAATAAGTTAACCTGGAATTCGTTATAACTACATCGATCATGTTTTAAATCCGTTTTTTACTTATGTGTTGCTGCCCTTCAAATATCGACAAAGATCTCATGCAGGATAATACCATCTCTTTTGATTTATCCGGAAACAAAGGAATGCGTTTTTTCGATCCGCATATTCATATGACTTCCCGTACAACGGATGATTACCAGGCAATGGCTGATGCAGGCATCGTGGCCATTATCGAACCTGCTTTTTGGCTCGGTCAGCCTCGCACGGGAATCGATACCTTTCGCGATTATTACAGTAGCTTAATAGGCTGGGAGCGGTTCCGCTCCTCGCAGTTTGGTATAAAACACTATTGCACCATTGGTCTCAATTCAAGGGAAGCCAATAATGAAAGCCTTGCTGAACAGGTAATGGAAATTCTGCCATTATTTGTTTATAAAGAGGGCGTGGTAGGAATTGGTGAGATAGGTTTTGATGATCAGACAGCCGCCGAAGATAAATATTACCGGTTACAGTTAGAACTGGCAAAGGAGGCCTCACTTCCTGTTCAGGTTCATACACCGCATCGCGATAAGAAAAATGGAACCAAGCGCAGTATGGATATTGCTATTGAACATGGATTGGATCCTTACATGGTTATCGTTGATCATAATAACGAAGAAACAGTGAAAGAGGTTCTTGACCGAGGCTTCTGGGCCGCCTTCACCATTTATCCATTTACAAAAATGGGCAACGAACGGATGGTTGAAATGGTGAAACAGTATGGCACGGAGCGCATCATTGTTAATTCAGCCGCCGACTGGGGTATCAGTGATCCGCTTGCCGTACCCAAAACTGCGGCTCTCATGAAATTACAAGGCATCTCAGCGGCGGATATTGAATTGGTCACCTATAAAAATGCGATCACTGCGTTCGGACAAAGCGGCCAGATCAACGAGGAGGATTTTTCTTCCGTAAAAGGCGTGGATCAAAGCCAGAAGTTTGAAGGTAATACCATTTTAAGAGGCGGTCAGCAACCAAGGATCGACAAATCTTCCATCTTCATCCGTTAAAAGCCGGCTATTGAAAAAAACTACCGGATATTTACGCCTGATGCGACCTGCGAATATTGTAACCTCGGTAGCTGACGTACTTGCCGGCATCGCTATCTCGGGGTTGTTTACAGAACCTGTTTTTGATAAAGATAACCTGCTTACTATTGTTTGGTTATGCATGGCCACCGTTGGTTTATATGGCGGGGGTGTGGTGTTTAATGATGTATTTGATGCCGGTTTAGACAGCGTTGAAAGACCCGAACGACCCATACCGAGCGGGCTGGTGAGTGTTCGGGAGGCTACAAAGCTTGGAACGTTTTTATTAGCCGGTGGAATTTTGGCGGCTTTTTTATCCAATCGCTGGTCGGGGCTTATATCTGTTTTGATAGCTTTCTCGGCACTTATTTATAACAAATGGGGTAAACACCAACTTATATTGGGGCCGGTAAATATGGGCCTTTGCCGCGGACTTAACCTGTTACTTGGTATCAGCATACTGCCGATGGCTTTAAATAGTTGGTGGGGACTAGCTTTTGTCCCCATCTTATACATTGCCTCCATAACAATGATCAGTAGGGGAGAAGTGCATGGTGGAAGCCGTGCACTTCTTTACATTGCTTGTTTTTTATACAGCCTGGTAATAGGATTTATACTATATTTTTCGTTCAAACAAGACAATTCACTGTTTAGCCTGGTATTTCTGTTACCTTTCACCTGGATGATCTTTACGCCGTTGATAAGGGCCATTCGTGACCCGGTAGGTAGAAATATTGGTAAAGCCGTAAAAGCAGGTGTTCTCGCCTTGATATTGATGAATGCTGCCTGGGCTGCCGCTTTTGGAGCTATCTATCCGGCAATTTTGATCGTTCTTTTATTACCGGTATCCTTAAAACTAGGTAAGCTGTTTGCCGTAACCTGAGAATTGATACCTGCTTTGGGCTTTGCTGTCTGGAGAATGTGGGATAAATTTACAGGTTGAAACTATGAAAACAAATTTTTAAATTGCTAAAGCCGAAGGTTGCTAGCTGAATGCTGAAAGCCGACGCTTCTTATTTCTCTTGCTTATGGATTATCTACAACAGTCTTTCAATATTATATTTGATTACAGGGTATACTTTACTACCGCGCTCTTTGATCCGGCTAATCCGTTATTCAACGATTTTCTATTGGAGAAACAAGTAGAAGGGGAGAACCGCAAAATTCTTTTCCTGGTTGACCAGAATGTCGCAAATCATCATCCGGATCTTTTACAAACCATAAAAGAATATTTCAGCCAACATACATCGGTAGAACTGGTAACAGAAATATTTTTGATTCCCGGCGGAGAAATTGCTAAAAATGATCCTGCCCAATTTTCACGGATCGTAGATGCAGTAAACAAATATGGTATAGACAGGCACTCCTATATTGCGGCTATCGGCGGCGGTTCAATATTAGATCTCGCAGGCTATGCTGCGGCGGTATCGCACAGGGGTATAAAACATATCCGTATCCCCACCACGGTTCTATCGCAGAATGATTCCGGTGTCGGTGTAAAAAACGGGATAAATTACAAAGGCAAAAAGAATTTTCTCGGCACGTTTGCGCCGCCATTGGCAGTTTTTAACGACTACCAGTTTTTGACCACGCTCAATAACCGCGACTGGCGCTCCGGTATTTCCGAAGCCATAAAAGTTTCATTGATAAAAGACAAAGATTTTTTTGAGTGGATTGAAAGTAACGCCACAAAATTGGTTAAACGTGAGCAGCCTGCCATGGAATACCTGATACGGCGTTGTGCGGATCTTCACATGAAACATATTGCCAGTGGTGATCCTTTCGAATCAGGATCGTCGCGCCCGCTGGATTTCGGTCATTGGAGTGCCCATAAACTGGAACAGCTTACCGATTTTACTGTAACCCACGGTGAAGCGGTTGCGATGGGCATTGCCCTGGATAGTTTGTATTCATGTTTGGCTGGCCTGTTGCCTTCTACAGATTACGAACGCATTATTCATCTATTAAAGGTACTCGGTTTCGAGGTTTTTCACCCGATGATGGAGATAGAAGAAGAGAACAGTCCTATCCTGATGGGTTTGCAGGAATTCCAGGAACACCTGGGTGGGCAGTTAACCATTATGCTCCTGGGTGCGATTGGCAAAGGAGTAGAAGTGCATGAAATAAATAAAGAGGTACTGAAAGCAGCCGGTAAGAGGCTGAAGCTTATATAACAGATGCAGGTTTGCATCCTGAATCAAATTTCACCATACATGCTGACAAGTTCAGGGCATTTAACATATTGTACCAATATACATTCGGGTGAAACCTGGCAAGATCATTTTGCAGCATTGCAGGTTCATTTTCCCGGAATCAAAGCCAGGCTTTCTCCCGACAAGCCCATGGGTATAGGTTTGCGCTTATCTAACATTGCCAGTATTGCATTAAGCAAGGATGAAAACCTGCAGGCCTTTAAACAATGGCTTGCAGATAACGACGCATATGTTTTTACCATGAACGGGTTTCCTTATGGTGACTTTCACCAGACCCGCGTTAAAGACCAGGTGCATGCTCCCGACTGGACCACTCCCGACAGATTGAACTACACGCTCAGGCTGTTTGAAATATTATCACATCTATTACCCGGAGATATGGATGGCGGTATTTCCACTTCGCCGTTGAGTTACCGCTATTGGTTTGCCTCTGCAGATGATTTAGAAGCTGCCAAAAAAGAAGCGACCACTAATATTTTAAAAATTGCGGAATATTTGATAGCGATTTCCACATCAACTGGTAAATTACTTCACCTGGATATAGAACCGGAACCGGATGGAATTCTCGAAAGCGGGCAGGAGTTTATAGATTGGTATGAAGATTATTTATTGCCTGTCGGAACTCCGATTTTTGCAGAAAGGTATTCCGTTACTCCGGAAGAATCGGCGCTGCTCATCAAAGCGCATATTCGTTTATGTTATGATGTGTGTCATTTCGCAATAGGTTATGAACCACACGCTGAAATGATAGACAGCCTCCAGGAAAAAGGAATAAAGATCGGTAAGATCCAAATCAGCGCTGCCTTGAAAGCATTAATAAATAAGGAAACAAATGCCCGGAGTAAAACAGCCGCTGCTTTTGAAAAATTTAACGAACCCGTTTACCTGCACCAGGTGGTGGCCCGAACCAATGGGAATGACTTGTTGCGCTACCGCGATCTTCCGGAAGCATTAATGGATGCAAGCAATCCTTCGGTGATAGAATGGAGGGCGCATTTTCATGTGCCTGTTTTTGAAAAGGATTTCGGTTTGCTTCAATCTACACAGGATGATATTGTGGAAGTGCTTGAATTACACAAGAAGCAACCTTTCACCAATCATTTAGAAGTGGAAACGTATACCTGGGAAGTACTGTCAGAAGAATTAAAGGTGCCATTGCCAAAATCCATCATTAGAGAGATGGAATGGGTAATTGGAAAATTGGGTGAATAAAATTTTACGGAAAAAGAATCAATATCTCTTTATGAAAAAAACAGTCGTTATAGATATTGTTGGATTAACTTCTTCTCTTATTGGGGCACACACTCCATTCATTAAAAAATACAGCGAAAGTAATAACCTGACTACCATAACACCCGTTCTGCCTGCCGTTACCACATCAGTACAATCTACTTATTTAACAGGCAGGTGGCCCAGTGAACATGGTATTGTAGGGAATGGGTGGTACGACAGGATGGAATGTGAAGTGAAATTCTGGAAGCAATCCAATAAGCTGGTATTGGGTGAAAAAATTTGGGACCGGGCAAAAAAAGAAGATCCGGAATTTACCTGTTCCAATATGTTCTGGTGGTATAATATGTATTTAACGGCAGACTACTCCGTAACTCCACGCCCGAATTATTTAGCAGATGGCCGCAAGATGCCCGATTGTTATTCGCACCCGGCTGAATTACGCGATGAACTACAGCAGAAACTCGGTCAATTTCCCTTGTTCCAATTCTGGGGACCCGGTGCCAATATAGCCTCCACCAAATGGATCGCTGACGCTTCCAGGCTTACGGATGACCGTTATGATCCAACATTAACACTCATCTACCTTCCACATCTTGATTATTGCCTGCAAAAATTCGGACCTGATTTTGTAAAAATTTCTAAAGAGTTGGGTGAAATTGATGCCGTAGTAAAAGAGCTGGTAGATTTTTATCAGAAAAAAGGGGCGGCTATCATCCTGTTGTCTGAATACGGAATTATGCCAGTAAGTAATCCCATTCATTTAAATCGATTGTTCCGGGAAAACGGATTGCTGGCAATACGCATGGAAAGGGGCTTGGAACTTTTAGATCCGGGTGCTTCCAAAGCCTTTGTGGTGGCCGATCACCAGGTGGCACATGTTTACATCAATGATGAATCCGTAACGGAAAAAGTTAGAAGCATCCTGGAAAAAATGCCCGGCATAAATTTGATCCTGGATCGAAAAGCACAGCAGCAATATCATATTAACCATGAACGGGCAGGTGAGTTTGTGTTGATGGCTGATGAAAAAAGTTGGTTTACATATTATTTCTGGCTGGATGATGAAAAGGCGCCTGATTATGCCCGCGTGGTGGATATTCATAAAAAGCCCGGGTATGACCCGGTGGAGATGTTTATGACTTCCAAGGCACGTGCGGGTTATAAGCTGCTTCGTAAGAAGGCAGGATTTAGGTATGTTATGGATGTGATACCTTTGGATGCGACGCTTATTAAGGGTTCTCATGGAAGAGTTGGGACACCAAAAGAATTCCACCCGGTGCTGATTACGGATACCAGGCAAAACGCTGGGGAATTGCTTGCCCCGGATGTTTACGAAGTGATTTGGAAACATTTGAACCAGACTTAGGCGTATTCGAAAATATGCCGTTAAATCAATAATGGGTTTCGGCAAGATGCTGATTAAACCTATAAGGTTTGAACTCGTGGTGCCAGCTCTAAATAAGCAAACCTTATAGGTTTAGGCGACAGGCTGCCATTTGATCATTTATAAACTTTATACTTTCTCAAGATTACAGAGTACTTAAACCAAACCATATGTCAGATTACATACTTCGCAGGCGGTTCCTTAAATCATTGGCTGTTTTGCCGGCGGTAACAACAGTAGGAATGTTCTCTAATATCGTAAACGCCCAACCGCCGGGGAATGCTCAAAACGCTCAAGCATCAAAACTAAAAATAAGTCTCAATGCTTTTTCCTTTAATGATCCACTTACCAAAGCCACCATGAATCTTGATGACATGCTGGAATTTTGTGCCGCCAGTGGTTTTGATGCGGTGGATCTTACCGGTTATTATTTTCCTGGTTATCCCGCCGTGCCATCAGACGAATATCTTTATACCTTAAAACGCAAGGCTTTTGTGCTCGGCCTTGATATCAGTGGTACCGGTGTAAGAAATGATTTTACCGATCCCGATGAAAGTAAAAGAAAAGCTGATATTAAACTGGTGAAGAATTGGATTGAAGTGGCTGCCAAAATAGGCGCGCCTGTAATAAGGATTTTTGCCGGGGTTCAAAATCCGAAGGGTTTTACCTGGGAGCAGGTAACGGAATGGATGGTTATGGATATCCGCGAATGTGTGGAATATGGTAAAAAGCACGGTGTAATTGTGGGAATTCAGAATCATAATGATTTTATAAAAACAGCAGACCAGGCAGAAACGATCGTAAAAAAAATCAACTCTGAATGGTTTGGGATTATCCTTGATATTGGGAGTTACCGTTCCGGTGATCCATACAAGCAGATAGCGCAATCGGCCCCCTACGCGGTTAACTGGCAGATCAAGGAAAATATGTATGAGAATAATGTGGAAGTAAAAACGGATCTGGCGAAGGTGTTTGGTATTATTAAGTCATCGCCATACAGGGGGTATTTACCGATAGAGACGCTTGGGGCTGGTGACCCGAAGGTAAAAGTGCCGGCGTTTTTGGAGGCTGTACGCAAGGCATTGGGTTGATCATTTTGAACACAAAAATATATTGGCAAGTATCAACCACCCTCGTTCCATCCTTCGGCTGTAACGTCCCTACTTATTCAAGAAGGGGACGTTTTGTCCGCAGAACAAAACGGGGGTGGTTGCCACAGGTTGTTACCAACATATGAATGCAACTTCAGCATCTAACGTTCTCCAACATACGCCCAATCCTACTTTCCCGTTATCATAATATTAATCTTCTTCCCTTGCCTAGGGTTCCTCCCCTTAAAATCTATAAATGTTATCTTCCCAATATGAAATAATACCCGTATCTTCCATCGACTCTAGTATGACTTTCTCCACAAACGCGTCCATCTGCTCCGCATCATAACTTACAAAAAAATCACGGGCCTTGTAATGAATAGCCAAAACAATGGGTTTAACAATTACAAGATATTTTTTTTCATATGCAATTAGGGCTATCAGCTTGTAGCTAAAGTATGCCTGTAAAATCAAATTATCAGATAGCTTCTTTTTCTTAAACTCAAATTTTATACTTCAAAGCTGACAGCCGACAGCCGATAGCCGACAGCCAATCTCTACTTCACCAACGCATTCCACATAATATCCACCGGGTGACTTGCTTTTTTACCCGTACCATCTTTTATCTGGTGGCGGCAGGAGGTTCCCGGCGCAGCTATCAATACATCGTCTGCCAGTGCACGTACGGCTGGAAATAAGACCAGTTCACCGATCTTCATTGAAACATCATAATGTTCTTTTTCATAACCAAAGGAACCGGCCATACCACAGCACCCGGAAGGAATAATCTCTACCTGGTAGTTCGCGGGCAACGAAAGCATACTTACCGACGCTGACATATGAGACAATACTTTCTGGTGACAATGGCCGTGTAATTTTATCAGTCTTTTTTCATTGGTAAACTGGTCACTTTTTATATAGTCCTTGCTGATTTCAGCAGCAAAAAATTCATCCACGTAAAAAGTATGTGCTGCCAGCATTTTTGCTTTTTCGAGTAAGTCATCCGGCACCAGGTCGAGGTATTCATCGCGGAGGGTAAGAATTGCGGAAGGTTCCAATCCAACAAGAGGTGTTCCCGATGCCACGGCTTCTGATAACAAGGTTACGTTTTTAATGGCAATTTGCTGAGCCTCCCGTACCAGGCCTTTGGAAAGAAATGCACGGCCGCTTTCCAGGTGTTCCGGTACCTCCACATCGTAACCTAATTCTGTAAATAATCGCACGAAGTTGATGCCCGTCTGAACATCATTGTAGTTGGTGAATTCGTCGGCAAAAAAAAGCAATTTTTTTTCATTGTCCGGGGGTCTTATTGCTTTCCATTCTTTAAACCAGCTGGTAAAGGTAAAAGCATGCAGAAGTGGCAGGGGACGTCGCTGGGCAAAACCCATCATTTTTTTTGCTATCGCAGAACTGAACCGGTTAGACATTAGAAAATTATATACCGATGGCCTTCTCGATGCAAATTCATTTAAGCGGGCTACATTACCAATCATTTTCGTTCGCAGGGGAATGCCATTGGCATCGTAATAATGTTGTAGGAATTCCGCCTTCATTTTGGCAACATCAACACCTGAAGGACATTCTGATTTGCAACCTTTGCAGCTCAGGCAAAGATCCATCACTTCTTTAATTTCTTTATGGTCGAAACAGTTGGCCTTTTCTGAATTTGTTAAAAACTCTCTCAGGATATTAGCTCTTGCCCGTGTCGTATCTTTTTCCTGGCGCGTGGCCATAAAGCTGGGGCACATGGTTCCGCCGGATAAGGCTGTTTTCCTGCAATCACCTGAGCCGGAACATTTTTCTGCCAGTCGTAGAATGCTATGCTCCTGTTTAAATCCGAAAACGGTTGTAATAGCAGGCGTTTCCTGTCCGGGTTTGTAGCGGAGGAATTCATCCATCGGCGGGGTATCCACAATTTTGCCCGCGTTAAAAACATGCACCGGATCAAAAATTTCTTTTATCGCACGGAACATTTCATACACCTCAGCACCCATGAGGGTTGGGATAAACTCTCCTCTTAAGCGACCATCCCCATGTTCACCGCTTAAGGAACCCTTGTATTTTTTTACCAGCTCTACCGTATCTGTCAAAACCTGCCTGAATAATTTTTTACCCTTTTGCGTTTTCAGGTTCATCATGGGTTCAATATGCAATTCCCCTGCGCCTGCATGCGCGTAATAAGAAGCTACCACTCCATGCCTTTTAAGCATGGCAGCTACATCGTTTACATATTCAGGTAAGTCGGCAACAGAAACGGCGCAGTCTTCAATAAGATTCACCGGTTGTTCGTCGCCCGGCATATTGCGAAGCAAGCCCAGACCGCTTTTTCGCAGATCCCAGGCTTTGTTAACATCCGACCCGGTTAATACCGGGAAGGCATAACCGATTTTTTGCTTCTGCAGGTCCTTTGACAGATCCTCTGCAAGCGATACGGCTTCCTGTAATGACTCTCCAAAAAATTCTACCATCAACATGGCTTCCGGATCGCCCTGGATAAAAAAACGATTATCCATCTGGGTTAGATTCGTTTTAGTAAAATCCATAATAAACTTATCCACCAGTTCAGAAGCATAGGGATTATGTTTCATAGCCACCTGGTTGGCTATCATTGCTTCCCGTAAGCTACTGCAGTGCACCGTCAGTAAAGCATTGAAGGGTAAAGGCAGGGGAAGAAGGCCCATGGTAATCTCCGTAAGAAAGCATAACGTTCCTTCAGATCCCGCTATCAGTTTGCAAAAATTGAAATCTTCTAAATCATTGCCAAAAGGAACCGTATTTACCAGGCTATCCAATGCATAACCGGTATTGCGCCGGGAAATTGATTTTTCGGGAAATTTTGCGGCGATTATTTCCTTATTCCTGCCACTGGAGAGTAACTCAAACACCCCGCGATAGATGGAGGCTTCCAGCGAATCAGCCGACACCATTTTGGCTTTTATCTCTTTCGGTGTTACCGTTTTGAAAGTGGCCCTGGTGCCATCGCTCAATATTACTTTTGCTTCGCGCAGATGATCGCGGGCGCTGCCCCAACGAATGCTGTGTAATCCGCAGGAGTTGTTTCCTACCATTCCCCCTATCATGGCCCTGCTGGCCGTGGACGTTTCCGGTCCAAACATCAATCCATATGGAAAAAGGTATTTGTTAAGGTCATCCCGAATTACGCCGGGTTGCACGCGCACCCATTTTTCTTCTACGTTTAACTCTAGTATATTATTAAAATGTTTGGAGATATCCACCACAATGCCGCTGCCGACAACCTGCCCGGCAAGGGAAGTGCCTGCGGCACGTGGTATCAGTGTTACTTTTTTTTCCTGTGCAAACTGAACCAGGGTAATTATGTCGGCTTCTGTTTGCGGTAATGATACAGCTAACGGTTTTTCCTGGTACATGGAAGCATCGGTGGCATAAATCATCCGGAGCGCGTTGTCTACGCCTGAATCCTGGTAATATAATCTTCCCTTTAATCGCCTGCTTAACGCCTTAAGTGCTGTTTGCATGGGGGGAAATTATTTAAAATTTCTGAACCACGGTTAAAGCATTATGGATTATCAGAAATATTTATGAGTTTTACAACTCGCTCATGTAAGAAAAAGAAACCACGCAGCCACTTTCAGCACAGCGGGACACGCAAGTTTGTTTTAAAAAGATCTCCGTGTTCCTCTGTGACGGAGTGTCTCTTTGTTTACCTAAAATCCTCCATAATGGTTATTTGTTCAAGAAGAATAAAATTTGGTTTTCTTGTAGTGTTATTGTTAGAAAGCTGTGTGCTATGGGCGGATGCACGACCATCGCTCCCTATTAAAGTAGCATGTATAGGCAATAGTATTACTTATGGCTATGGTGTCGATGCCCGTGAAAAAAATTCTTATCCCGCACAATTACAACGTTTGTTGGGCGAAGGTTACCAGGTGAGCAATTTTGGGGTATCCGGTACAACGTTGTTGAGTAGGGGCAATTTACCGTATGTGAAAAATGAATTATACCAAAAGGCATTAGAAAGCAGGCCGGATATTGTTTTAATTAAACTCGGCACCAATGACAGCAAACTTGTAAATCGTGTTTTACTGGGTGAATTTGAAAAAGACTATGCCGATTTTATAGGTTCTTTTCGTCAACTGGCTTCTCATCCCAGGATCGTTTTATTAATTCCTGTACCTTCTTTTAAAGAAGATACCGCCCAGATATGGGATCCCATTATACGCAATAAGATTATTCCGTTAGTTCAGAAAGTGGCCTACGATAATAAATGCGAAATAATCAATTTATACCCGCTGTTGATTGAAAAGCCGGCGCTATTTCCTGATAAGATCCATCCCAATACGGATGGCGCCACGGTGATTGCAAAAAGATTGTCGGAATTAATTCTACAAAAAAGAGATACGACATTCGCCATCCTGCCTTCGATAAAAGATTCGGTTCGCATGAGTTCTTTTTATGGGTATGCCTGTGCGGACTTCCGGTTTAACAGCCGCGAGTGTAAAATTGTGAGCCCAAAATGGTCTGCCGAAGGGCATCCATGGGTATGGCGGGCCAGGTTCTGGGGACATGAGCCGCAAACGGATATCGCTATGCTGGAGCGGGGCTATCATATTGTGTATTGCGATGTGGTAGAGTTATATGGTAACAAACAAGCTATTGGATACTGGGATGCTTTTTATCGTTTTGTACACAAAGCAGGACTTTCTTCGAAAGTTGCCCTGGAAGGCATGAGTCGCGGTGGCGTTTACGTTTATAACTGGGCCGCGGTAAACCCCAAAAAAGTGGCCTGCATTTATGTGGATAATCCAGTGCTGGACCTGAAGAGCTGGCCGGGTGGCAAAGGCAAAGGTCCTGGTAGTAAAGATGACTGGGAAAAATTTAAAGTTGATTATGGGTTTACTTCAGAAGAAGCTGCGCTCAAATTTTCTGGAAGCCCGATCAATAAAGTTAAGAAAATAGTAAGGGGTAAATATCCTATGCTGCATGTTTGTGGCGATGCGGATGAAGCGGTACCTATGGAAGAAAATACGATACCGTTTGAACAGAAAGTAAAAGCGTTGCATGGAAATATTACCGTGATCCATAAACCGGGATTTAAACATCATCCGCATAGTTTGCCGGATCCAACCCCCATTGTTGCCTTTTTCCTTAGTGTAACCTATTAATAAGCAGGCTCGACGGAAAGGGTAAGAATGATGATTTCAGTATCTTTAACAGCAGTGTTTATTTATTATATCAATTTCCCAGGTAAAAATGTTCAAAAACTTATTCGTTTGTTGGGTGCTCCTCTTCTCGTCTCCCGTTTTTTCACAGCAGTTCACCATCAGTAATCTTCAGTGTGAATACCGCACCAACCCGGTGGGGATAGATGCTATTCATCCCCATTTAAGTTGGAACATTCAGGCTCAGAAGCGCGGTGTGAGGCAATTGGCCTACCGGGTTCTGGTAGCCGATAATAAGGCTGCTTTGGTACAACATAAAGGCACCATTTGGGATAGCGGGAAAAAATTGTCAGCAAGATCCATCCAGGTGCCGTACAGCGGTAAGTATCTGCTGCCTGCAAAAAACTATTACTGGCGCGCGCAGGTATGGCTTGAAAATGAACAGGTGCCAGCCTGGAGTGAAGTCAATCAATTCACCACAGGATTATTTCAACAAAACGACTGGAACAAGGCCGCCTGGATTGGTTACGAAGATTTAATGGACTCGATGCGGGTAGTGCCGGGAATTCATGGCGACGGGAACAACTTAGGCAATAAAGCAATAGAACGTCCCGTGAGCCCTTTGTTCAGGAAGAATTTTAAGATTACTAAAAAAGTGGCAAGCGCCCTGGTATTTATCAGCGGCCTCGGCCAGTACGAGTTGCATATCAATGGTAAGAAAATCAGTGACGACTTTCTAACACCAGGCTGGACCTATTATGACAAAACCTGTTTATATAACACCTACGACGTAACCGCCAACCTGCTTTCGGGTCAAAATGCCATAGGCGTTATAGTAGGGAATGGATTTTATAATATTAACCGCGAGCGGTACCGCAAACTGGTGATTGCTTTTGGCATGCCAAAAATGATCTGCCAGTTGAAGATCACCTATACTGACGGTACCGTACACACGATAATTTCAGGGAGCGATTGGAAAACGGCTCCTTCTCCCATAACTTACAATAGCATTTATGGGGGGGAAGATTACGATGCCAGGCTGGAACAGACAGGTTGGGATAATCCAGTATTTGCTGATGCGGGTTGGAAAAAAGTACAAATAGTTCGTCCTCCGAAAGGAGTGCTGGCTGCGGATAATAATTACCCGGTAAAAGTGAATGCGGTGTTTAAACCTAAAAAAATTACCCAACCACAGCCTGGTATTTATATGTACGATTATGGACAAAACGCATCTGGTATAATCGAACTTAAAGTAAAGGGCGTAAAAGGGCAGGTAATAAAACTTACACCTGCAGAATTAGTTAATGATCATAAGCTGGCAAATCAAAAAGCTACCGGCTCACCTTATTATTATTCCTATACTTTAAAAGGCAATGGGGTGGAAACCTGGAGACCTCGGTTTACTTACTACGGGTTACGCTATGTTCAGGTAGAAGGTGCTGTACCGGATACGGCACGTGCGAAAAACCAGGCCAGGCTATTGGGCCTTGAATTATTGCACACGGGCAACTCCGCCCCGGTGGCTGGTACATTTGGATGTTCGAATGAACTGTTTAATAAAACATTTACGTTAATTAACTGGGCCATCAAAAGTAACCTGCAGAGTGTGGTGACCGATTGCCCGCACCGTGAAAAGTTAAGCTGGCTGGAAGAAGTTCATCTTATGGGCGGATCCATTCATTACAATTATGATATTTATGGCCTGTATAAAAAGCTGGTAGTTGATATGATGGATGCGCAGACTATTGATGGCCTGGTGCCTGACATTGCGCCTGAATATGTTCCCTTTGAGGGAGGATTTCGTGACTCGCCGGAATGGGGTAGTTCCGCCGTTATAGTTCCCTGGATGTTGTACACCTGGTATGGAGACAGTGATGTAATTGTGCAGGCTTACCCTATGATGAAAAAATACCTGGCTTACCTGGAAAATAAAGCTGACGGCAATATTTTATCACACGGCTTAGGCGATTGGTTTGACTATGGGCCCGGAACACCAGGTGAAGCACAGTTAACTCCCAGGGCACTAACGGCTACGGCTATCTACTATTACGATATCGTTCTGTTAAGAAGAATGGCTGGTATTCTGAACTACCAGCAGGAATCATCCCGGCTGTTAAAATTATCGGAAGCTGTAAAAAAGGCTTTTAATCAGAAATTCTATAACCAGCAATCGAATATTTATTCTACCGGTAGCCAAACCGCAATGTCGATGCCTTTGTGTGTTGGGTTGGTGGATGAAAAAGATAGAAAAGCAGTGTTGCATCGGTTGATCGATTCCATTACAATATCTGGCAAGAAATTAACGGCAGGGGATGTAGGGTTTCATTACCTGGTAAAGGCATTGGACGACGGAGGAGCGTCGCAGCTCCTTTTCGATATGAATTACCGGGACGATGTACCGGGTTACGGCTTTCAACTTAAAAAAGGCGCCACGGCTTTAACGGAATCCTGGCCGGCGCTGGAAGAAGTATCCAACAATCATTTGATGCTGGGGCATATCATGGAATGGTTCTACAGCGGATTGCTCGGGATAAGCGCCACAGACGATGCTATTGCTTACGATCATATTGTTATTCGTCCCCAGCCAGTAGGGAATATAACATTTGCAAAAGGTAATTTCATGTCTCCGTATGGCCTGGTAAAATGCGAATGGAAAAAGGATGCTAAAAATTTTATTTTGAAAATACAGGTGCCTGCAAATACTATTGCTACGGTGTATCTTCCATCATCAGACGCGGAGAAAATATTGGAAAACGGTGTTTTGATAAAAAATAATAAACAGGTGAAACTGGTGGGTTTTCAGGATGGTATAGCCAGGCTGGAAGTGGGGTCGGGAGTTTATGCGTTTGAGGCGAAGTAATTATAGGGTGCGAGGTGCGAGGTATGAGGTATGGGGTATGAGGTATGAGGTATCCATTAGTGATATTCGTTTATCCCTGGCTCCGTGCTTCAGGACGGAGAACAGGATTATTTTTATCCGGACTTATCCACCAAATTTTTAGACCCTGGCAACTTCCCCCGGCGAGAGGAAACCTGCCTTACAAAATATGTTTGCGGCTAAATCCGATACCATTAAATGAATTGGGGGCTGACTAAAACGTTTGTCAGTAACCGTTAAAAGTGATAGTAGCACTATCAATCCGACAAAGTTCATACCTAAATAAAATATCTCATTCACAATTAATGTTCAAAGTCATTCTATATCCTTATCTGAAAACCAACACTGTTGCCGGCTTATAAAACTAAAAAATGGAGTGGGTGAATCTATCGGATAATTCAGATTATTTTATTTTTGAAAACCAGTTCCTGGCTCTGTATTATTTTCCGGAAGCTTTTTCTATTAACTTTTTTCGAAGTGTAAAATACGGAATGGGGGTTATAACAACTTCGGTGCTTCACCTATTGTACGAAGCAGGAATTATTCGCTCAAAGGTTTTTAAGTAAAGTGATAGCCAAAGCTCTCGTAAAATAATTGTCCATTATTCTCAGCGGTTATTTATCTTAACGGATTAATCTTACGATGATGCACCAACTTCACCTTGCCGATTATGTAGTGTTTCTTATTTACTTCGTGCTCGTTTCCTCTTACGGATATTATATTTATAACAGGAAACGTTCGGCCACTACAAGTTCCAGGGATTTCTTCCTGGCAGAAGGTTCTCTCACCTGGTGGGCAATAGGAGCTTCGCTAATAGCATCCAATATCTCTGCTGAACACTTTATCGGCATGTCTGGATCCGGGTTTGCATTAGGGTTAGCTATTTCAACGTACGAATGGATGGCTGCCGCAACGTTGATTATTGTGGCGATTTTCTTTATCCCGGTATACCTGAAAAACAAGATTTATACTATGCCGCAGTTTTTATCGCAGCGGTATAATACAACGGTAAGCACGGTGATGGCGGTATTCTGGCTGCTAACCTACGTTTTTGTAAATCTTACTTCTATATTATATCTCGGAGCGCTGGCGATAGCTTCCGTTTCAGAAATAAGTTTTGAATGGTGTATTGCAGGCCTGGCCGTTTTTGCCATCATTGTTACATTAGGAGGTATGAAAGTAATCGGTTACACCGACGTTTTCCAGGTATTCGTGCTGATCCTTGGTGGGTTAGTAACTACATACCTGGCGCTAAATATGGTGTCGGAGCATTTTGGTTATGGCAAAGATATCTGGAAAGGGTTGGGGCTGATCAGGGAAAAAGTGCCTTCTCATTTTCATATGATCTTCGATGAATCAAATGCTTATTATAAGGATCTGCCTGGCTTATCGGTATTGGTAGGAGGGATGTGGATCAATAATCTTAATTATTGGGGCTGCAATCAATACATAATTCAGCGGGCGCTGGGCGCGAACCTGAAGACAGCCAGGAACGGGATATTGTTTGCTGCCTTCCTGAAACTACTGATTCCGGTAATTGCCGTATTGCCTGGGATTACGGCGTTTTTATTATACAAAGAAGGTTTGTTCCAGTCTGAAATGACGGAAGCTGGCGTTGTGCGGCCAGACCATGCTTATCCCACTTTATTGAACCTGTTACCGGCGGGATTGAAGGGATTAGCCTTTGCTGCCCTCACCGCCGCGGTAGTAGCCTCACTCGCCGGTAAAGCCAACAGTATTTCCACCATATTTTCGCTCGATATTTATAAAAAATTCTTTAATAAGAATGCGAGCGAAAAGAACCTGGTAAGAACGGGTCGTTTAACCGTTGTGGTGGCCATGGTGATAGGCGCACTGGTTGCGCCTGCGCTAAGATCTCTCGACCAGGCCTACCAGTTTATCCAGGAATATGTGGGATTTATTTCACCCGGCGTGCTTGCTATATTCCTGATGGGCTTTTGCTGGAAGCGTGCCACTTCTGCTGCCGCGTTAACGGCTGCGCTACTTACTATTCCGCTGTCGACCTTGCTGAAATTCCTACCCTCCTGGACAAACGGCGCCTTCCCCGATTACCCTTTTCTTGACAGGATGTCGATCGTTTTCGTGACACTACTCATTCTAATGGTTCTTATTAGCCTATTGGCGCCAGCGAAAAAAGACGTCATCGAAAAACATCATATAGAAATAGACGTTTCCATGTTCAGATGCAGCCCCGGTTTTATTATCGGGTCTGTAATAATTCTAGGCATACTAACGGCTTTGTATACTGTCTTTTGGTGAAGTAAATTACGAATTATGAATGGAAGGACCTCACAATTAGAGTCTTATAATTCGAACACCAAATTCGTAATTCGTAATTCGTAATTCGTAATTTTGCACTCATGGCGTTATTACATAATCGTATATCTCAAAAAGAATTAAAGGCTCTCCTTTACCAGGAAACAACACCTCGTACCACGCTTTCTTTTTACCAGTATTTTCATATTGAAGATCCACAACAATTCAGGGACGAGTTATACAAAAATTTATATGCTTTAAAAGTTTTTGGCCGCATTTACGTTGCGAAGGAAGGAGTAAATGCGCAGCTTAGCGTGCCGTCGGAAAACTTTGATGCATTCAAAAATTATTTATTTTCTATAGAAGCCTTTAGCCGCCTTAGGCTGAATGTGGCGGTGGATGATGATGGTAAATCATTCTGGGTATTGAAAATAAAAGTGAGGGATAAGATCGTTGCTGATGGGATAGATGATCAGAATTTCGACATGCGCAATAAAGGTAAATATGTAGATGCGCAAACATTTAATAAGCTAACCGATGATCCCGATACCATAGTGGTGGATATGCGTAACCATTATGAATTTGAAGTGGGCCATTTTGAGAAAGCCATAAAAGTTCCAAGTGATACCTTCCGCGAGCAACTACCCATGGCAGTGGATATGCTTAAAGATGCCAGAGACAAAAATATTATTATGTATTGTACCGGCGGCATCCGGTGCGAAAAGGCCAGTGCATATATGGTACATCATGGGTTTACTAATGTTTTTCACCTGGAAGGAGG
>JBDSBP010000287.1:0-11369 GCA_039921525.1 Chitinophagaceae bacterium
TAATTGCAAAATTATCTATTCGCAAGTCGTTCTATAGAGTAGATTAACGGGCTTTAAACTTTTTCTGAAGCTTTTTACGCGGATAATACCGCTCCGGTAATGTAAACTTCAACCGATAACAAAAAGCCGGTTTGACTTGTCAAAGTAGAATTAATAATTTAACCAGTAATCATTAATCTCTATGCGTACTTTTGAAGCCGGAGCATCAAAAAATCTATCCATGAGAAAAGTTTTAATTGCATTTCTACCTTTCTTCTCCTTTATCTCATTTGCTCAGGACGTGAAAAAAACAGAACAAGACCTGGTACTGCATTTTAAAAAAATAGACTATTGGAGTACGTACAAAGGCAACGATGCAAGGATAAATTCAATAGACTCGTTGCAAAAAGCCAATGAGATTTTTCAACAGAAACTCATGGAGTATACTTCCAAACAGCCTGCAACGCTTACATACGATTTCAGGGCTTTAAAGAAAGAAGCAATAACCATTGCCACTTCAACGGATAAAAAATTCAGGATCTATTCATGGGATACAAAGGCCGGTGGCACCATGCACTTTTTTAAAAACGTTTACCAATACCAGGCCGGCAGTAAAGTGTTTTCAAAAAGCTCCAAAACGGAAGAAGGTGATTCCGGTGGATGGTTTTCGGAGATATTCAACCTTAACGGCAATGGCAAACATATATATATGGGATATTTTAATGCCATTTATTCTACCAGCGATGCTTACCAGGCCATTAAATTTTTTACCATCACAAATAATGAGCTTGTTGACAACCCGCCATTAATCAAAACCAAATCCGGCATGAACCATGAGCTGGGTTTTGGATTTAATTTTTTCTCCGTTGCCAATAGAAAGGAAAGGCCGGTTAAACTTATATATTTTGATAGTGCTCAGAAAACTATTAAAATTCCTGTGGTTAATGCTAAAAGTGAGGTGACAAAAAAGATTATTATTTATAAGTTTTCGGGAAAGTATTTTGAATACCAGGGAAAATGAGATAGCGGTGTTGAAGGCCAAACTTTACAGGTTGAATCTTTAATGACTAAACCTATAAGATTTACTTTCTTAGCGCAGGTACCACGGGTTCAAACCTTATAGGTTTGAACCGGGATTGGGAGGTTTGAGTCACGGTGATTGAAACACTTTAAAATCCAATCAAAAAAACATTTACCTTCCTTTTCCAAATCAAAATAAGCGATATGAAATCTTACAATATTCACCGACGTACCATTTTAAAGCATCTTGCTGTATCCGTTCCCCTGATTGCCACTTTTGATTTTCAAAAACTTTTTATCCCCACCGATCAGCGGTTTTATATTGGCGCCTGCGACTGGTCGATAAACCAGACGGGTAAAGTGGAAGCTATGCAAACCGCAAAACGCATCGGGCTGGATGGTGTTCAACTAAGCCTGGGCAACGTAGCCAATGACATGCATCTCCGCAGAAAAGATATTCAACAAGCCTACTTGGATGCAGCAAAAGAAACAGGTGTTAAGATCGGTGGATTGGCTATTGGCGAATTAAATAATATCCCATACAAATCTGATCCACGAACAGAACAATGGGTGAGCGATAGTATTGATGTAGCAAAAGCCCTGGGTGTCGGCTCCATTTTGTTGGCGTTTTTTAATAATGGCGACCTCAGAAACGATCCGGCAGGTCAGAAAGTAGTAATTGAACGATTACAGAAAGTGGCTTCTAAAGCAGAAAAAGCAGGGGTTATTCTTGGCATTGAATCCTGGTTAAATGCAAAAGAGCATATGAACATTATTAAAGCCGTGGGTTCTAAAAATGTAAAAGTGTATTACGATGTTTGCAACTCCAATCAAATGGGTTATAATATTTATGAAGAGATCCGTTGGTTAGGGAAAGAAAATATCTGCGAGTTCCATTGCAAGGAAAATGGATATTTATTGGGAACCGGGAAAGTAAATTTTAAGGAAGTGAGAAAAGCTATTGACGATATCGGTTATACAGGTTGGTTGCAGATCGAAGGCGCGGTACCAGAAAAACAAGACATGCTGGAAAGTTATGTGAAGAACCTTGCCTACCTGAGATCAGTTTTGAGTTGATAAATAATTCATTCAATGCCCTGGAAAAACATGATACCATAAATATTTTTGCCACTTTGCATTATAAACTATCCTGTACTCATTTAATTTCTCCCGTTGTTCATTCAAAAAAATTCAATGAAAAAAATAACTGCCTGCCTTAGCATACTCATTATATGTTCCGCATCTTTTATGGCAAACAGGGAACATGATGCTACCGCGTTATCACCGTTGGATGATAGTCTTACATTAATTCTCCCTGACGACCTGAAAGCCGAGTTATGGGCGGAATCACCCCAATTTTATAATCCGACAAATATGGATGTGGATATACGTGGTCGCATATGGGTAACCGAAGCCGCCAACTATCGAAACTTCAATAATGACTCAACCAAATTTTTTCATCATCCTAAGGGTGACAGGGTAATGATCCTGGAAGACACGGATGGCGATGGAAAGTGCGACAAATCAACCGTGTTTGTGGAAGATCATGACCTGGTTTCTCCCTTAGGCATTGCCGTTATAGGCAATAAAATAATTGTATCCTGTGCGCCTAACCTGATTATTTATACGGATGAGAACAACGATGACAAACCTGATAAAAAAGAAATTTTTTTAACCGGCTTTGGCGGGTTAGATCATGACCATAGCCTGCATTCACTAATTGCGGGACCTGATGGAAACTGGTATTTTAATACCGGCAATGCTGGTCCTCATATCGTTAAAGATGCGGCAGGATGGATGCTGAGATCGGGCAGTCTTTATACCGGTGGCACTCCCTATAACAAAACAAACAAGGGTGGGATGATCAGCGACGATGGAAAGGTATGGGTCGGGGGACTGTCTTTGCGAATAGGCCCTGATGGCAAAGGGCTAAAAGTGATGGGTCATAATTTCCGGAACTCTTATGAGATTGCGCTGGATTCTTATGGTAACATGTGGCAAAACGATAACGACGACCAGGTAGTAACCTGTCGCACCACATTTTTAATGGAAGGCGGTAATGCGGGCTATTTTAGCGCCGATGGCACCCGCTTCTGGCAGGCCGACCAAAGGCCTGGTCAAACAACTTTTACGGCGCACTGGCACCAGGATGACCCAGGTGTTATTCCGGCTTGCGATAATAGCGGCGCGGGTTCGCCTACCGGTATAGTGGTAAACGAAGGCGATGCTTTAGGAGTGCAGTACCGGGGAATGCTGCTTAGCGCAGATGCCGGCCGTAATGTTATTTTTGGCTATAAAACTGAACCGATAGGCGCTGGTTATAACCTGAAACGGGGTAACCTTGTTACTTCCGTAGCAGGCGAGAATGAAGCATATGTTTGGAATGATTCTGCACATTTGAAAGATCGCCGCAAGTGGTTCCGGCCAAGTGACGTTAGCATTGGAACAGACGGCGCCATGTATATTGCAGACTGGTATGACCCTGTTGTAGGAGGACACCAGATGAAGGATAAAACGGGCTATGGTCGTATTTACCGGATCACTCCAAAGAACAAAACATTAAAAACTCCGCAAATAAACCTGGGTACCGTCGACGGACAGATAGAGGCATTGAAGAACCCGGCCATCAACGTGCGCAACCAGGCATTCAGCAAACTCGTTGCCGGAGGAGCATCTTCTATTGAACCGGTAAAAAAATTATTGGATTCAGACAACCCTTATGTACAAGCCCGGGCAACCTGGTTATTGTCGAAATTAGGACCAACGGGAATAGCTGAAGTAGAGAAACTGTTGACGAATAGAAACCCGGAGATTCGCGTTACGGCATATAGAGCTTTAAAGCAGGTAACCGACATTTTACCTTATGCCAATCAACTTGCCAGTGATTCTTCCCTGGCTGTTCGAAGGGAAGTGGCCATTTCATTACGGGATATTCCTTTAAATAATTGCCGCGAGATATTGATCAAACTGGCAAAATCGTACGATGGAAAAGATCGCTGGTACCTTGAGGCATTGGGCATGGCAATGGAGGGAAGACAGGTTGAAATGTATACGATACTTAAACAGGTTATGGGTAATACGCCACCTGCAGAATGGAGCCAGGCTTTTGCCGACCTTACGTGGCGATTGCATCCCGCAATTGCCGTAGAAGCCTTAAAAGCACGGGCGTCAGATGCCGGTCTTTCTGAAGCGGAGCGAAAAAAAGCACTGGTGGCCCTGGCATTTATTAAAGATAAAAATGCCGCTAATGCTATGACTGACCTGGCTGGTAATAATCAAAAAGATATAGCAGAGCAGGCCAGGTGGTGGATCGACTTCCGAAAAACAAACGATTGGATTGACCTGTTACCTTCCGGTGATGAAAAGAAAGATGACCTGACTCTCGCCAAAGAAGCCGGCCGTAAAAAAATGCTGTCGTTGCAATCCAAGTTGCTAAATCAAAAGACCTCCCGGGAAGAAAAACTAAAAACCGCTACGTTAATGGCAAAGGATCCGGCTGGAGGTCAGTTATTGATAGAGTTGGCTGCCGGCAAAAAGCTTTCGAATGAACTGTCATCCCTGGTAAGCAAATCTATTTTTAAAAATCCCGACCTGGGTATACGTGTGCAGGCCAGTGAATATTTTCAAAGACCGGGCTTGAATAAAGTATTTTCTATCCAGGCCATCTCCCGGTTAAAGCCGGAAGCCGTAAATGGCAAAGCGATATTTGCAGGTACCTGCGCCACCTGCCATAAAGCCGGAAACCTGGGTAACGACCTGGGTCCCGAACTTACCACAATTGGTAAAAAATATGACCGGGTAAGTTTGCTGGATGCAATCATAAATCCCAGCGCAAGCATAGTATTCGGTTATGAACCCTGGCTGATCCGAACAAAGGACGGCCAGTCGGTATATGGATTCCTGATAGGCGACGGGCAAACCGTGGTAATAAAAGACATCGGCAAACAGGAACATGTAATTAAAGCCGCCAACATTTTATCGCGTAAGAAAATGGATGCCAGTTTAATGCCTGATCCTACTAATTTAGGATTGGATGAAAAAAAGCTGGCCGATGTTGCAGAGTTTTTACTTACGCAATGAGGTGTGAGGTATCAGCTATGAGGTATGAGGCAGACAGAACTTTTTTAATTATAGATCTATACGATAACATGAAAAAAATTACAATTTCTAACAACAGACGTTGGAAAAAATGGCATCACAAAAGTATCAGTCTCCTTATCCTGATTATATTTTGCAGCCTATGTTCGTATGCCCAGGCACCGTTGAGAATTGCCCTGGCAGGATTAAATCATGATCATGTTGGTGGTGTATTACAACAATTCAGGAATGGTAAAGTCACAATCATCGGTATTGCAGAATCTAACACAGCACTGGTCGATCGTATCAAAAAACGGTACCAGTTGCCGGATTCCTTGTTTTACCCTGACCTGGCGACCTTGCTGAAACATCAAAAACCGGTGGCAGTAATGGCATTCAACGCCATCGTAGACCACCTGGCCGTTGTGGAGGCGTGTGCACCACTGGGTATTCATGTTATGGTTGAAAAGCCCCTGGCCATGACCGTTAAGCAATCGGAACGTATGGCTTCCTTAGCCAGGCAGTATAAAATAAAGTTGTTAACCAATTACGAAACTACCTGGTATGCGAGCAACCAGTTACTATATAAAAAAATTATTGATAGCGCTGCCATTGGCGATATCCGTAAAATGGTGGTGCATGATGGTCATGAAGGACCAAAAGAAATTGGTGTGAGCAAGGAATTTTTTCTATGGTTAACAGATCCGGAAAAAAATGGTGCAGGCGCCCTTGTTGATTTCGGTTGTTACGGCGCTAACCTGATGACCTGGCTCATGAAAGGCCAGCCACCGATTGCAGTTACTGCCGTTACCAGGCATATAAAACCGGATATTTATCCCAGGGTGGATGATGATGCCACTATACTTCTTGAATACCCACAGGCCACCGGCATTATTGAAGCCTCCTGGAACTGGCCATTCGGCATTAAGGACCTGGAGGTTTTTGGCAAAACCGGCTATTTGCAGGCAGTTAATGGCACTACCATCCGGCTAAAAGAAAAGGCGAACCAGCCTTATACTATCCAGCAACTTCCGCCGGCAACCGCACCTAACCAGGATTACATAGCATATCTTTCTGCTTTGTTAAGAAATGAGTTTACGCCAGGCCAGGACTTAACTTCGCTTGAAAATAATCTTATTGTGGTAAAAATTTTGGAAATGGCCCGGCAATCGGCAAAGGAAGGAAAGAGGGTGGAATGGAGGAAATAATGTTTAATTGTTAGTTATTAATTGTTAATTGATAATCATTAACCCTAACCAATAGCACTTGGCGTAAATTTAAGCACCTCTTGATACCAATTGTTAATTATTAATTATTAATTGAGAATTGATAATCATTAACCCTAACCGTAAGCTCTTGGTGTAAATTTAAGCACCTCTTGATACCAATTGTTAATTGTTAATTGATAATCGATAATTATTAACCCTAACTGTTAGTACTTGGCGTAAATCTAGGCACCTCTTGATACCAATTATTAATTATTAATTATTAATTGATAATTGATAATCATTAACCCTAACCGTTAGCACTTGGTGTAAATCTAGGCACCTCATGATACCAATTAATAATTAACAATTAACAATTATGCTCACTGATGTTATAATTGTGGGGGCCGGGGCCTGTGGTTTGATAATGGCAAGGAAACTAAGTCAGGCAGGGATGAAGGTTGTTATTTTGGAAGGGCGGGATCGTTTGGGAGGAAGAATACATACCCTGGAACATACTTCTTTTGCTGCTCCGTTAGAAGCGGGTGCAGAATTCATACACGGCAAGCTGCCTGTTACCATGGAGCTTCTTAAAGAAGCGGGTATTCAATCCCGTGTCATTGGCGGTGATTCATGGCGATTTATAAGGGGCCAGTTCACGCAGGATGATGATGGTATGGAAAAAGGAGAATTAGTTACCAAAAGACTACATGAATTAAAAGAAGACATCACGGTTGCCTCTTTCCTGCAAAAATATTTCCCCGAAACAGCGTATGAAGGTCTCAGGAATTCAGTAAAAGGATTTGTGGAAGGATATGATGCTGCAAACATTAACCGGGCCAGCGCTTTTTCCCTGAGAAAAGAATGGGTTGATAACGAAGACTGGGAACAATACCGGGTGAATGGAGGGTATATCCAAATGATCAGGTTCCTGGAAGATGAATGTAAGAAGAATGGCTGCCTCATTTATCCTTCCAGTATTGTAAAAGAAATCAAATGGTCATCCGGGCATGTGGAAGTTACAACGGATACCCATCAGCGTTATACGGGCAGGAAAATAATAACCACCATTCCTTTGGGTGTTATTTGTTCGGAGAACAATGCCAAAGCCAGCATACACTTTTCACCCTCCCTGCCAGATAAGTGGGAGGCTATGAAGGCATTGGGCTTTGGCGGCGTTATAAAGATCCTGCTACTTTTCAAACATGCGTTCTGGAAAGATCATTCGGTAACTCCTGGTAAAAGTTTAAGAAACATGGGATGGCTTTTTTCTGAGGCACCCGTTCCCACATGGTGGACGCAGGTTCCGGATGATTCCAACTTACTCACCGGCTGGCTGGCAGGGCCAAAATCGGAACAGTGGAAAGATGCCGATGACTCAGAGCTTCTCGGTGAAGCATTGAATTCTCTTTGTATGTTTTTCTCAATGAACAGGGATACTTTACATAAATTGCTGGTTCATTCCCAGGTCATCAACTGGCTGGCTGATCCTTTCAGTTTGGGAGCTTATTCCTATGCCACGCCCGAAAGCGCAGCATCAATAAAACGTATAAGCGAACCAGTTGAAGATACACTCTTTTTTGCCGGTGAAGCATTTAATGATGGACCAGAAATAGGAACCGTTGAAGGCGCGTTGGCGAACGGGTTGAGGGTGGCGGACTTGGTGTTGGGAAAGCATTAGTTTAAAATACGTATTACGAATTACGAATTCACCTACGAATCATGATGATTGCAATCGCTACTTCGTAATTCGTAATTCGTAATTATTTCCCCAGGATCTCTTCTATCCTTGCCAGTTCTTCTTCACTGAAACGTGTATTGTCCAGGCATTTAAGAGAATCAGCTAATTGCTCCGGTTTACTCGCGCCTATCAATACACTGGTTACCCTTTTGTCTTTTAGTAACCAGCCTAAAGCCATCTGGGCAAGCGTTTGATCTCGCTCCAGTGCCAGCGCATTCAGGTTTTTAATTTTGTTCAGCGTTTCAGGCGTCAGTTGGTTTTCTTTCAGGAAACCATGTGGTTTTGACACCCTTGAATCGGCAGGTATACCCTTTAAATATTTATCTGTCAACAGCCCCTGGGCCAATGGCGAAAAAGGAATGCAACCCACACCCTCGTCACCCAGAAGGTCCATCAGGCCATCTTCTACCCAACGCTCAAACAGGGAATATTTGGGTTGATGGATGAGGCAGGGTGTTCCCAGGTCTTTGAGTATTTTGATTGCCTTAGCGGCTTCGAGGGGTTGATAGTTTGAAATACCTGCGTACAATGCCTTACCTTGGCGTACAACAAGATCGAGTGCGGACATGGTTTCTTCCAGAGGGGTATCAGGATCAGGACGATGTGAATAAAAAATATCTACATATTCCAGGGTCATTCTTTTCAAACTTTGGTCCAGACTGGACACCAGGTATTTTTTAGAACCCCATTCACCATAAGGTCCCTCCCACATATAATATCCCGCTTTGGTGGAAATGATCAGTTCATCGCGATGACTCTTAAGATCCTGGTGAAAAATACGGCCGAAATTTTCTTCTGCAGAACCGGGAGGCGGACCATAATTATTAGCAAGGTCAAAATGGGTAATACCACGATCAAAAGCAAGATGAAGGATAGACCGGCAATTTTCCATTACATCCACATGTCCGAAATTATGCCAGAGGCCTAAAGACAGTGCTGGTAATTTTAAACCGCTCTTGCCGCATCTCCGGTATTCCATTTCGTGGTAGCGTGCTGGATTGGGCGTATATGGCATGTTGGTAGTTTTAAAAATTAAAAATAGAGGAATTAACTTAAAATTTAATGTTCGAAGTTTAAAGGCATCAGCAGGTAGATAGTGCTGGTATTATAGCAGGGGCGGGTCTTGCATCCGCCCCTGCTATAATACCCGCACTATCCCGAAGTTTCTTATCTCGCGAAGCCTGTACAACGTTTCTTCCTGCCTGTTCAATGGTATGCCCAATTTCATGGTGCAAAACAGTTGCATTTCTTTTTCAATCACTGTGCATTCGCATTGCTTTACGATCATCATTACATCGTTCATCTGCATATAATCAAATTGCAGGTTGTATAAAACTTCCACCGTTTTTCTCACAACAGGTGTTAGCTGGAGAACCAGGGCGGTAGCCGATTTATAAGCATTGATCAGACCGGGAACACCTAACAATGTGCCCCCAAAATATCTTACAACTATCACAAGTATATTTGTCAATTGCCTGCTATCAATTTGTCCTAATATTGGTTTGCCGGCCGTGCCCGAAGGTTCCCCTGCATCACTTACCCTGAACGTATTGCCATCGGTACCTATCCGGTAAGCAAAGCAATGATGCGTTGCTTTAAGATGCTCCTTTTTTAATTCATTCATACTTTTCTTAAAATCATCGGCGACGAGTATGGGAAAAGCATAAGCAATAAAAGTACTACCGCGATCTTTAAATTCGGTAAATGCAGGTGATTCAATGGTGTTATAGAATTGATCCATACAGGTTTGAGGTTTGAGGTATGAAACGTTTCATAGAGTTTTAAATTATGAACTGTCAAACTAGCGAACTATCAACGGTACGTTTATAAACTCTTATGATATCTGTAAATATCTGGCTACTGATTTCAGGATTAACCTTAGTTAATACCGGGGCAGCGACGCCTTCCCCTATTATTAAATCATTATTAGTAATCACTCTCGCTTCATCCCAGAGTTCTTCTTCCATAAAAGCCTGCAATAAAAGGGTACCTCCTTCTACCAGTACACTTTGAATGTGGAGTTGGTATAAGGCATCGCATATCTGTTGTGCCAGCGGAAGATTGCTTTTTAACTTATAATAAACCAGTCCTTCCTTTGCATCTTGCCTGTGTGCATTGAAAATAATAGTTTTAACCGCTCCATCAAAAAGATGTAATGAGTCGGGAAGCCGCAGGTTCATATCCAACACCATTCGTATGGGATTATTGCCCGACCATAACCGGTTGGTCAGTGATGGGTTATCAATTATTGCCGTATTTGTTGCTACCAAAATAGAGGCCTCTTCGCTTCTCCATTTATGTACGATACGATTGGTGAATTCATTGGTTATATAAACCCTCGATGTATTGTTAGCGGCAATTTTCAGATCAGCACTTTGTGCCCATTTTAGTATGATATAGGGACGATGCTGTGTATGAAAAATAAAAAACCGTTTGTTTAATTCTTTACATGCTGCTTCCAGTACGCCCGATTGCACCGTTACACCCGCAGCAAGCAATTTTTCGATTCCTTTACCATCAACCTGTTTGAAGGGATCACGGCAACCAATAACCACGTGTGGTATTTTCTTTTGAATGATGAGGTCTGCACAGGGAGGCGTTTTTCCAAAATGAGCACAGGGTTCAAGCGATACATAAATAGTACTCTTTTGCAGGATTTTTTCAAAACTATTATTACCTGGGTGTTCTGCTGCATTATACCTTATCTCCGCATCTCTTATACAATTTACTTCCGCATGTGCCTGCCCGTATAGCTGGTGATAACCTTCGCCAATGATTTTATCTTCATACACCAGCACCGATCCCACCATGGGATTAGGAGCCACAGCACCTGCACCCAGTTTTGCCAGTTCCAGGCAGCGTTGCATATAAAGGTCGTTATTGTTCATCGAGTTTGCCGGCTATTCATGTAGTATCTTCGTGACTTAAGAAAGCGGCAAAAATAGCATATTTATTCCTGTAAGTTTGCAGTATGACTATACAGCAGGCTTCTCAACAACTTCTTTTTCAACTCTATCATATTTACGATCAGAGAGAAGCCGCCAATATCGCAGACCTTATAATGGAAAATGTTACGGAATGGAAAAGGATAGACAGGATTGTAAATAAAGAGTTCAGCCTTTCACCTGAAAAGGAGGAGTTACTGGCATTTTACATATCGGAACTATTAAATCAAAAGCCTGTTCAATACGTATTGAAGGAAGCATGGTTTTACGGAATGAAACTATATGTAAATGAACAAGTACTGATCCCCAGGCCGGAGACGGAGGAATTACTGGATTGGATTATTGATGAGGTTCGGCCCCGGCAAGCCGGTTTACAGGGATTGGCGCCGGACGAAAGAAACG
>JBDSBP010000288.1:0-9679 GCA_039921525.1 Chitinophagaceae bacterium
GGCCCGGCCCATCTTGCACAGGTTAGTATACTGGAAGGAGTAGAAATAAAGGCATTATGTGATTTAAGGCAGGACAAGATAAATATAGCCCAAAAGCGAATTGAAAACACCGGATTCAAGCCCGACATTTATACAGGAAAGGAAGACTGGAAGAAACTGTGTGAACGTACTGACATAGACCTGGTATTCATTGCTACTCCATGGGAGCTTCATACCCCTATGGCTGTGTATGCAATGAATCACGGTAAACATGTTTGCGTAGAGGTGCCTGCAGCAAAAACGCTGGAACAGTGCTGGGAGCTGGTAGAAACGTCAGAGAAAAATAAAAAACACTGCATGATGATGGAGAATGCCTGTTACGGGTTCTTCGAATTGTTCATGCTTAGCCTGGCGCGTGAGGGGTTTTTCGGGGAAATTATTCATGGTGAAGGGGCATACATCCACCACCTGCTTTACGGTAACTTTTCTAAAGACAAATATTATAATTTATGGCGGCTGAAAGAAAATATCGGGAGGAATGGAAATCTGTATCCTACTCACGGTTTAGGGCCGATTGCACAGGTAATGAATATAAACAGGGGGGACAAGTTTGATTACCTTGTATCTATTTCAGGCAACGATTTCATGATGAACGACCTGGCAAAGGAAATGGCGGGCAAGGATGATTTTTACAAGCAATTCGTTGATAAGCCGTTCAGAGGTAATATGAATACCACCACCATCCGAACCAGTAAAGGGCGCACTATTATGTTACAACATGACGTAACTTCACCACGTCCTAAATCTGACGGCTATGTGATTAGCGGCACGAAAGCGTCAGCGGTGCAATATCCTGTGGAAAAGATTTCCATTGCCCGTAAGGCAACCCCTGAAACCTGGAGAGGTTCAGATGCCCAAACATGGATTTCCGATGAAGAAATCAAAGCGTTGCAAAAAAAGTACGAGCCGTCTATTGTTAAGAAACTGGGAGAAGTGGCGAAACAGGTTGGCGCGCATGGTGGAGGAGACTTCTTAATGGATTGGCGCACCATTGACTGCCTTCATAACGGTTTACCCCTTGACCAGGATGTGTATGATGCAGCCCTCTGGAGTTCCATTGGGCCGTTATCAGAGACTTCGGTTGCCAAACAGGCAACGAGTAAAGTTCCGGACTTTACCGGTGGTGCATGGAAAACAAATAAGCCATTGGATATATTAATAGCCGATGGTGGAAACACCAAAGTGGTTGCCAGGTAGTAGCTTGTTAATTGATTTAATTACTTATTTAAAATTCGTTGTAACATGTCAAAACGTAGAGACTTTATTAAGAAAGGCCTGATAGCTGGTGCAGGGCTGGCCGTTACCCGCGCAGGTTTCAGTGCAAAATCATACAGGTCAATAAAAGGCGCTAACGACCGAATCAATGTAGCGGTTATTGGTATAAGTGGCAGAGGCAGCGACCATATCAACAATTTTTGCAGTTTAAAAGAGAGTCACAATGTTCAGGTGAAAACCCTTTGTGATGTAGATGAAAAGTTTTGGCCGGAAGGTTCAAAAACAGTTATGAGTAAGTCTGCCATCAAGCCTCAAATGGAATGGGATATGAAAAAAGTCTTTGATGATAAGGACATTCACGCCGTATCATTTGCTACCCCTAACCACTGGCATGCACTGGGAACCATCTGGGCCTGCCAGGCAGGTAAGCATGTATATGTTGAAAAACCCGCCTGCCATAATATTTTCGAGGGCCGCAAAATGATTGAAGCTGCAAGCAAGTACAACGTACGCGTACAAACCGGGTTTCAGAACCGCTCTATACCTAATGTACAAGAGGCTATGAAGTTTCTGCACGAAGGTGGTATAGGTGATGTATACATGGCGCGGGGCCTCTGTATTAAACCGCGTGATTCATTTGGAATTGCCAAAGACAGTCAGCCGCCTGCAACCCTTCATTATGACAGGTGGCTGGGACCCGCTCCGTATCGCCCATACAACGAAAAGCGCAGCCATTACAACTGGCATTGGCATTGGGATACCGGGAATGGAGACACGGGCAACCAGGGGCCGCACCAGTTTGATATCGCACGCTGGGGATTGAATAAAAATGAACACCCTGTATCCATTTATTCTTCAGGAGGTATTTATGGAATCAGCCCCGAAGAATGTTCACAGGAAACGCCCAACACCCAGTCTTCTGTTGCTAAATACAAAGATGGTAAAGTACTGGAGTTTGAAACCCGTGGCCGATTCTCAAATGCTGAATCGAGTTCAAATATCCGTGTAGGTAACATATTTTATGGCACTGACGGTTACCTTGAATTGGATGGGTCAAACTGGAAAGCCTTCCGTAAACGGGAAACTGAACCATTTGCCGGTTCAAAGAAATCAGACCAGGACAAGGTTGCAGACCCAACTTTCAGACTGGCTTCCGGGGGTGCCGCACATTATATTAATTTCCTCGATGCCATCAGGTCGGGAAAAGATTCAACCCTCAATTGTCATATTAAGGAAGGCTTTTATTCATCCGCGGTTCCCCTGCTGGCGAATATCTCTTACAGGCTCGATCGCAAATTAATATTTGCAGGTGATAAGGAAACATTTTTGAATGATAAAGAAGCAGATACTATGCTTTCGAGGTCGTACCGCGAACCATACACCATTTCATCGGCGGTGTAATAACAGAAGTACATACACATTCATTGAATTTGTATATCATGATCATCTAAATCAAAATAATGAAGACCGGAGCCATAGCAATTATTATACTGATAACTCTTATTACAATATCCTGTACGGCCAAATTAGGCAAGGCAGGTAACGGAGACCAGGGTTCCTATATAAAATTCGTTCCACAGGAATCTGATAAAAGAATGGATATTATGATAGATGGGAAGCTGTTTACCTCTTATTGGTGGCCGGATAGTGTGTACAAACCGGTGCTGTATCCTATTCTCACTGCAGCCGGCACTCCGGTTACGCGGGGCTTTCCTATAAAACCAAGAGAGGGAGAGCGACGAGACCATATTCACCAGGTAGGTAACTGGTTTAACTATGGCAATGTTAATGGCTACGATTTTTGGGGCAATGGTTCCGAAGGTAAAAGAAATGTAAACGGCGGTCAGATCAAACATAAGAGTATCGGACAATTATCCGGCGGGAAAGGGGAAGGCAGCTTTGTAACAACCGCCTCATGGATAGACCCGTCTGGCAAAGAACTCCTGGCAGAAACAACTGAATTTCATTTTATCGCAAATGGCTCAACCCGTATCATTGACCGCGTTGCCACACTAACTTCAAGCGGGGAGCCGGTATCCTTTAAAGATACCAAGGAAGGAAGTTTCGGTATTCGTGTTGCCCGCGAACTTGAATTGCCTTCCAAAGAAGACATTGTCCTGACCGATGCAAGGGGTAATCCGACAACCGTAAAAAAAATGTCTAACGAGGGAGTCAACGGAAATTACAAGAGCAGCGAAGGCGTTACAGGTGAAGCAGTTTGGGGTAAACGTGCCAAATGGATGGATCTTTATGGAAGTGTAGGTAATGAAAAAGTTTCGCTGGTTATATGTGACCACCCTAAGAACCTGAGCTATCCAACCTATTGGCATGCCCGCGGTTACGGATTAATGGCAGCCAATGCATTCGGAGCAAAAGATTTTACCGCTGGAAAAGAAGAATTGAACTATAAAATTCCTGCAGGTGGATCTTTAAAAATGAGATACCGGATAATTGTTACTTCGGGTACCCATCTCAGTGATACTGAAATAAATGCCTATGCAGATGATTTTGCTAAAAAGTATCAATAGCTTTTATAATACTGAACAGGGCATGAAATAAACGTATTTTATCCTGATTAATAAAAGTCTTGTGTGATTTGCGTTTTTGAATGGAGGATAGTGTTGTGCTGCTGGTTAGAAAGGAATATTCTTGCTGAATTTTTTTTCAAACAAACACTCATGAGATTTTTAAGAAAATTTTTCTACCCGGCCGGGCTTATTCTTTTGATATTTTCTTATAGCTGCTCCCAGGGGAGAAATTCAAAAGCCGAAAAGCAACATCCGGATTCAACACGGTATTATACAGTTGAAGATTTTGCATCTGTCAAAAAAATAGATGCGCATGTCCATATAAGCACAGATGCAGATACCGTTTTTGTAAAGCAGGCGGAAGCTGATAATTTCCGGCTATTGACTATAAATGTTTACAAGGATTCGGGTACGCCTTTAGAGGAACAGCAAAAGTTTTCATTGAAAATGCTCCATGCATTTCCGGCCTCACTTTCATGGGCAACCACCTTTTCGCTTAAAAATTTTAATGAAGACGGTTGGCAGCATGAAGCGATTGAATATTTGAAAAACTCGTTCTCGCATGGAGCTGTAGCAGTAAAAGTATGGAAGAATATAGGGTTCTTCCTGAAGGATAAAGATGGCCGTCTTGTTATGATTGATAACCCGCGATTCGACCCGGTACTTGATTACCTGGCCAATAACCACATACCGCTTATCGGCCATCTCGGTGAACACAAAAATTCCTGGCTGCCATTAGAAAAGATGACGGTAGAAGGAAATAGAGAATACGCCCGCGCGCATCCTGAAGAGCATATGTATTTGCATCCTGATCGTCCTTCTTATGAGGATTACATAAATGCAAGAGATCATATGCTCGAAAAACATCCCGGTCTGACTTTCATTGGTGCACATCTCGGTAGTTTGGAATGGAGTGTAGATGAACTTGCAAAGCGCCTGGATAAGTTTCCAAATATGGCCGTGGACATGGCGGAACGGATTTCTCACCTGCAATACCAGTCTTTAACCAATTGGCAGAAAGTGCATGATTTTATGATCAAATACCAGGACAGGATATTATATGGAACTGATATAAGAATAAATGCCATGGACATTGTGAACAACAATCTGAAAGAACCGGCAGCTATAAAAAACCATGCTCATGAAGTCTGGCTCCGCCACTGGATATTTTTCACTACAGATGAAAAAATGATCGTTCCTAAAGTAAAGGGCGAATTTAAAGGGCTAAAGTTGCCTTCAGCAGTTGTTGACAAAATCTATTATAAGAATGCGGAAAAATGGATCCCCGGAATAGTAAAAAAAGGAGCATAGCACTGTTATATCCAGGTGTTCAGCAGGCTGTGCCTTTTCCGACATTCTAACCGGCTTCAAAAAGAAATGAATAAGGCAAAGTACCAGCGTTCCACATGATTGCCATGCACCAAAAAGCTTAAACCGTATGCAAAATAAAATCGGACATTACCGGTGGTTCATAGCATTCCTTTTATTTGCGGCAACAACAATAAATTATATTGACAGGCAGATTTTCGGATTACTAAAGCCGGAGTTAGAAAAAATATTTAATTGGACAGAAACTGATTACAGCAGCATAGTGATGGCCTTTACTGCGTGCTATGCCGTAGGTCAATTACTATACGGAAAGGTGATTGACAGGATAGGTACTAAACTGGGCTATACTATTTCAGTTACTGTGTGGAGTATCTCTGCCATGTTGCACGCTGTGGTAAGGAGTACGTTAGGTTTCGGTATTGCGCGGGCATTTCTTGGTTTGGGTGAGTCGGGCAATTATCCCGCAGGGATTAAAACAACGGCTGAATGGTTCCCGAAAAAAGAAAGGGCCCTGGCGATTGGCATATTAGATTCAGGTTCTAACATAGGAGCGTGTGTGGGCCCGATTCTGGTTCCCTGGTTGTTGGCGGTATATGGTTGGCAGGCTGCTTTCCTTATAACAGGTTCCCTTGGTTTTATCTGGTTACTTGTATGGCGTATTTACTATTTTATACCATCCAGGCAAAAACGTTTAAGTAAAGCTGAATTTGACTATATCCATAGCGATAACGAAAATGCAGTAGAGGAAAGTACAGGAAATGTTAGTTGGCGCCGGCTATTGAGGTTAAGGCAAACATGGGCTTTTATCGCAGGCAAATTTTTCACAGACCCCATTTGGTTTTTCTTTTTGTTCTGGCTTCCATCTTATTTCAATACCTATTTTAGTCTTGATCTGAAAAAGCCAAGTTTACCGCTTGTAATAGTTTATGCCGGAACCATGATAGGAAGCATAGGTGGTGGTTATCTTTCATCATGGCTGATTAAAAAAGGGTGGTCAGTAAGTAAGGCGAGAAAAGCAGCCCTGCTTGTCGCTGCCGTTTGCGTGATACCTATTATTGCCACGAGATATACCACGGATATTTGGGTGGTTGTAGCCCTCATTAGCCTTTCTGTAGCTGCAAACCAGGCCTGGAGCGCTAATATTTTTGCTATAGTGCCCGATATGTTTCCAAAAAAGGCGGTTAGTTCGGTTGTTGGATTAGGAGGTATGGCAGGGGCAATTGGAAGTTTTCTCTTTCCGGTTTTTATTGGTTTTATCCTCGACTCGTATAAAAGTGCCGGCAATATTGTAGCAGGGTATAATATAATATTTATTGTATGCGGAAGCTCTTTTATGATCGCCTGGATAATCATACATTTTTTAACCCCCAGAATGGAAAAAGCGGAATTGTTATGACAAACTTCAGCAGTTATAAAACCAGACAGCCTGGTTTATATTCCATTTACTCATTCCAAAAAGCATATTTGTACAACCTTTTTCCAAAGACACACATTTCAAACTTTCCAAATTTCTACACATGCGACGATTAATACTTCAGTTATTGCTGGTGCCGGTAATAGGCATTTTTTTTACTTCGGGTTATAGGATTAAAGATCATGTTAATGCCCATATTGTTGGTAAAGCTCCCCTTACTATAGACACCTTTCCAAACGTTTTAACAAATAACCGTAGAGATTTAGTTGAAAGTAGTTTAAGGAACCAGGCGACCATTAAGTTCGGATTTCATCAACTACCTGGTGAAATTAATGAATGGAAGAGTTTAAGACAAAAGCTTAAGAACCTGATTATCGGGAAAGCTCGAGTTGCGGTAGATCATAAACTGCCCTTAGACATCAGGGAAACTGGTACAGTTCTCCTGAAAGGTTATAGCATTAAAAATATTGCCTTTCAAACCCGACCCGGTGTTTATGCGACAGCTAACCTATATATTCCTGAAGGAAGCGGTCCATTTCCAGCAATTATCAATATGCTTGGCCATTGGAGACGAGGAAAGATGGAGCCTGAGGGTCCGCAACCTGTAGGGCACAGTTTTGCTCTGAATGGTTATGTTTGTTTAAGTATTGATCCATGGGGCTCAGGAGAAAGAACGACCGTACATGGTGATTTCGAATATCATGGAGCTAATCTTGGCGCCTCATTGATGAATATAGGAGAAACACTCGCAGGCGTTCAGATCGCGGATAATATGCGGGCAGTAGACCTGTTGTCTTCCTTATCGTATGTAGACGCGGGAAACATTGGAGCCACTGGGGCCAGTGGAGGAGGTAATCAAACCATGTGGCTGGCAGCTATTGATGAGCGCGTTAAAGCGGCAATGCCGGTAGTAAGTGTTGGCACCTTTGAATCGTACATCATGCGGTCTAATTGCATTTGTGAATTATTGCCTGATGGACTAACATTCACCGAAGAAGCGGGAGTTATTGCCCTTGTTGCCCCAAGGGCCATCAAGATGTGTAATCATTCAAGAGACCCATCTCCCACTTTTTTCCCTGCAGAAATGCTACGCACTTTTAACAACGCGAAACCAGTGTTCAAACTGCTTGGTGTTGAAAATAATATTGATTACCAGGTTGTCAACCAAACGCATGGATATTGGCAGGAAGATAGGGAAGCAATGCTCGGCTGGTTTGATCTTCACCTTAAAGGAACTGGCTCCGGATCACCTAAAAAAGAAATTCCGTTTGAACTGCTTCCCGAAGAAAAACTGATGGTCTACCCTACCGGAAAAAGAGACACAATTGTGATGAGTACGGATGATTACTGCAAAAAGCGGGGGAAGGAATTAAGAACTGTATTTGAACAAACAACTACTTATAATGTAGCATCAAAACAAGAAGAACTGAGAATTATATTAAGGTCCAAAGAAAAGTCAGGCTTGAAAAAAATCCATTACTATACAAAAATGGATGCCTGGGATCGCATGGCTTTGGAAACAATTGATAACAAACTTATTCCGCTATTGCACAAGCCTCCGTTAAACCCTTCACATGGTTATATAATACTATGCGATCCAAAGGGAAAAGAAAATACGTCAGTAGATTTGGCGCAAAAATATACAAAAAAAGGACTCGGGGTTGTTGTGGTTGATTTAACAGGAACGGGAGAAGTTTCATCTGAAGAAACTCCCAGGGACAGGAGCATGGTACTACATACACTCGCCCGCTCAGAGTTGTGGTTAGGAAAAACTATTATGGGAGAATGGGTAAAAGAGCTCGGCCTGGTTACTGATCTTCTAAAATCCAACTATAAAGCGATCAAAGTGGGAATACATGGAAGTAAAGAAGCCGGCCTGGCAGCTTTGTTTTTAACTGCTACCGAAGAGAAGGCGGATTATCTTATACTTAGTGAAGCACCGCTGAGCTATCTTTTCGACAAACGGGAATCTGTTGACTTTTTTAGTATGGCAATTCACCTGCCCGGCTTCCTTAATTGGGGTGACGTATCACTCGCAGCAGCACTGAGTGGTAAGCCTGTTACTATCGACAACCCTGTTACTATGTCGGGCCGAAAAATAACCGGTAGCCAGTTAAAGTATTATCAAACAGAATTTCAAAAATTAAGACGATTGACAAAGCAGGCAGGTGAAACGGTTTTTAATTGAACATATCAGGAATAGAGGCAATGCCATGAAAAAAATCTAAAGTCTTTCAACGATAATGTTACGTATGGCCAATTGTTCCAGGTTGTCATACTAGCTTAAACTATTATTCAACTATTAATCATTTTCAAATGGAACTCATCTTAACAAAGGATCCGGTCGAATTAGGACAATCAGCTGGAAGTGCTGCCGGCAATCTAATTATTAATGCTATCGAACAAAACGGACAGGCCAATATTATACTGGCTACCGGGGCAAGTCAATTTGAAACCTTAAAACAATTAATTTTACAGAAAGATATCGACTGGAGTAAGGTTGTAATGTTTCACCTCGACGAATATATTGGATTGCCAGAGTCTTCGAATGCAAGTTTTAGAAAATACCTGAAAGAAAGATTCTTTGATAAAGTACCCTCTTTAAAAGCGACCTATTTAGTGAATGGGGAAAATGATCCTGTAAATGAATGTAACCGTTTAAATAGCATTATTGAATTACATCCGATAGATGTGGCTCTTGTCGGAATAGGAGAAAACGGGCATCTTGCCTTCAACGATCCACCCGCCGATTTTAATACAAAAGAGCCTTATATTATAGTGGAGCTGGAAGAACAATGTCGTGCCCAGCAGTTTAATGAGGGGTGGTTTAAATCGGTGTCTGATGTACCAACAAAAGCGATAAGTATGTCCATCAGCCAGATCTGCAAGTCAAAATATATCATTTGTTCCGTACCTGATGCACGGAAAGCTAAAGCAGTTAAAGATTGTCTGGAACAACCTGTAAGCAATTTATACCCTGCAAGTATACTTCAATTACATCCGGATTGTATGTATTATCTTGATAAAAATTCCGCTGCACTTCTTTCAAACGCCGCTAACGGATAAATAATAAAATGACAAACAAAGCCATATCAGCCGGTATAGAAGTAAGCTCTTTAACCCGGCGGGAGAATTTTATTTCAATTCTTATCAT
>JBDSBP010000289.1:0-35065 GCA_039921525.1 Chitinophagaceae bacterium
GTTTCTTAGAACGCCTACAGCAAATTGGATCGAGGGTAACGCTGTATCCGCCGGTGATGTAAATGTTGATGGCTTTGGTGATTTGGTGGTGGGGCATCCTGGTTCTGATCGTGCGTGTCTTTTTGCAGGGTGCGATACCGGGCTGAATGCCATCCCTGTATGGACAGCGAATAGCGGTCAACCCAACTCTATGTATGGTTTTAGTGTAGCAAGTGCAGGAGACGTAAATAAGGATGGGTATGGTGATGTGATAATCGGCGCGCATAACTTTAACAACGGACAAACCAATGCAGGCAGTGCTTACCTATATTATGGGTCAGCGTCAGGTTTGAGCGATACTGCTGTCTGGACGTCGGGGAGTGACCAGGAAAATGCAAATTATGGCAGGAGTGTGGCAAATGCGGGAGATATTAACGCAGATGGATTTGATGATGCGATTATAGGTGCTCCTAATTTCAGTAACGGAGAAAACAACGAAGGCCGCGCTTTTGAATACCATGGCCGGCCAACTTCTGAAACAATATTACCCGTGCACCTTCTGGCGTTCGATGTTAAATTAACCAATAATATTAATCAATTGCACTGGCTTACAACAAATGAAGTTAACACCTGTTGTTTCGCAATGGAGCGCAGCAGTGATGGAAGAATATTTACAGAGATAGCCAGGATAAAAGCAAAAGACAACAAAATTGCTGTCAGCGAGTATTTATTTAATGATCCGTATACTTTTACTGACAAAATCTACTACCGCCTTAAAATGATAGATGCGGATGGAAAATTTGCTTCTTCATCTATCGCTGAACTACGCCAGTCAAAAGCAGGATACTGGCAAATAAATCCAAACCTGGTTGTGCCAGGACAATCTATAACGATTGGTATTCAAAACCCGGAAAATAAGAAAAATGTGACCTTGCAAATTATAGATATTAACGGAAAGACAGTACTGGCAATGCAGCTGGCTGTCGAAAAAGGCTATCAAAAATTTCCAATTACCATCAATATTAGCAAGGGCACTTATATGGTGCGATTAACAGGTTTAATCGGGTAGCTGCAGGTGAAAAGAATAACTGTGCAATGATTAATCTATATGGCCCTTCAATCCCGGGGAGTGAATATTTACTTGATTACAAAACGGGAGAGGAGCACCTGGTGAATAAAGTTCAAGAAAATACTGGATGAATTATCAAAAAGTGAAAGGTGATAGTAAAGATCACGAGTACAATACTTGTAGTAAATCGGTAACGGATATAATCAAGCTGGCAAAAAATGTAGACAAAACTTTAGAACCGAGCTCGAAGTGTTTGCAATAAAATTTCAGATAATCATACGAAATCTGATAACTGAGATTTTAGCGAGTTGATTTCATTACGAGGGGTAATAAAAAAGGTTTAGATTCCTACCCATCCAATGCTCCTGAAGGTGCTCGTTAATAAGTCAATCAGCCTTTTTAGTCAGCGACCCCACGAGCAAAGGCAAATCAACGTTTTAATCGCATTATAAAATCTAATAACAAGGCACCTTCCGGTCATTTATTGCCCATGTTTTAGAAGTATGTTTTTTGAGATAAGCTATAAACGCAGCCCTCATATCGTTTATCTTTATTGACAGGCGGGCATTTGTATCCCTGGGAAATCTTTTTTCATTTCCTAAAAAAGTTAGTCTGCCTTGTTTAGCCGTAGCTACGTAATTATTAGTAACTACCCGAAAGGTCCTTGAATTCTTTGCCAGGAGTTCGCCTTTAATATAATAGTTATTGTTTGCTTCTATAACACCGGCGTATTGTATAAAACTCCCATTTTGTATCCTTAGCATGTTAGTTCTTAAAACCGAATCAATAATATATCCAGGTATCAGCTTTACAACTAAACTATTCTCAAAAGGAAATACCCTGAAAATATCGTACTGCGAAATATAACCATTTAGCACGTCATCTATCCGGATGCTGCCACTATTGATAAAACTACAGTCTACGGGTGTTGACACACATTCCATCATTGAACGGCAGACAAGTGTGCCCAAATTTGTTTGCATAGCTCTAACGCTGGATTCTTTCCCATCTAATGGTTCAGCAACGCTGTCCAATATTTCACAGGGTTGAAATCCCTGTTTCAGAAGAAGTTCGTGCGCCTTGCTATTCCAGCCATCCACTATTTTACGGGTATCCGGATCTTCTTTCAAAGCATTATTGATTACCATAAGCTTTGATTGAATATCCAGCTCTTTTGTTTTGGAGTTGAAGTGCAGGGAATGTATATAAACGGTCTTTGCATTTGCATCTGCTTTGGCGATGATAGTATTACCAACTTTATTGTAAGAGTTAATATGTTCATGCCCACCTATAATTAATTTTATTTCCGGAAACCGATGAGCGAGCATTTTATCGCTGCCGATATCCAAATGCGTGATGGCTATTATGAAGTCACATCTACCCTTTAATTCATTTAATGCATTTCCCGCAGCCTGTAGGTATTCTTCATATGTTTCCGTTCTTTTATTGCCTTTCGTTTCTATAGTTAAGCCAATTACTCCAATATGAACTTCTGTACCGTCATCATCTTTAAATGAAATCACCCTTGAGGTGGGAACAAGCTCTTCCGATCCATTTATTATTTTTGAAAATCTTTTAACCGTAGCAGCCGAATCATTATATTTCACATTTGAACTTATCCAGTCAAATGTAGATTTGTTCATAGCATCAGCAAGCTGGTCTGGTTTTATATCAAATTCATGATTTCCAAAAGTTACCAGGTTTAACCCCACGGTATTCAGCGTTTCCAACATCTGCATGCCTGCCACGCCTTTATTGGTGGCACTATCAAACAATGTTCCGATAGCGGATGGTGACAGGAAATCCCCGGCTAACAATGCATATGTGTTTTTGTTGTGTGCGTACAATTCCTTACGTACGGCAGCAACCCTCGCCATACCGCCAATTTTACCATGATCCAGGGAAGATATTTCATACACATCATTTATTTGCAGGAAGTTGATGTCTATTTGGCTGTCATCCCTTTTCTTATTTTTTTCCTGGGTCAATGGCCAAAGCAAATAGATGGAAAGAATGATAAAGATAAAACCGAGCAACCAAAGCAGAATCAATATAAACAGATTCTTCTGCCGTAATTTGTACAAGTCTGCCGGCTGCAACATTTTTTCGTCATGATATGGGGAACTATCTGTGAATCTGGTAAACACATAGATAGCGAAGAAGCTCATAATAGCTGCTACCGGAATCCCCAGGAATAAAGGCAGGTGCGTCAGATCTTCTATCAGTGTACGCCCGGCGACAAAAGTAAATAAGAATATACTAAGAAAAACAAGCAGTAGAAACAGCACTGCGATCACGAATCCTTTAAAAATCGCTCCAAGGAAATACCCCTCATTTCGGTGATTGGGTTGATTTGGCATTTGCTGAGGTTTAATATCTGCAATAGGTTATGCCAAAGATATTAAATCACGGTATATTTTTTTCAACTTAGCCGTTGAGCTCAAATACATTAATAAATTCATCATAAATGATGGAATAAGCGTTATCTCCGGGCTTTAAGGAACCTCGCAGTCGAACCCTCTTTTTATTTAGACAGCTCATCAAATTCTTCATCAGTCAGTTCAATATCTGCAGCCTTTAAATTTTCTTTCAGGTGTTCAACCGAACCCGTGCCAGGTATTAATAATATATTAGGGGACCTTTTTAATAACCAGGCCAGTGCAATTTGCGCAGTGGTAGCTTTATGTTTAGCAGCGATATCGGCAATTTTATTAGCCAGCGAATCCGGCTTGGAAGCGAGAGGATACCAGGGAATAAAAGCCATTTTATTTTTTGCGGTATAATCTACCATTGCTTCCCATTTGCGGTTACCTAAATTGTAAAGGTTCTGAACAGAAACAATAGGAAGTATTTTCTGCGCCTGCTCAACCTGTGCTATGGTTACTTCTGATAGACCAACATGTTTTATTTTCCCTTCCTTTACTGCTTTAACAACCGGTGCCAATGTGTCTTCTAAAGGAATATTAGGATCAATTCTATGTAATTGCCATAACTGGATACATTCTACTTTTAGTCTTTTAATGCTTCCTTCTATATTCTGTTGAATAAATGCTGGATCTCCGTTGGCAACCCATTTGGCCGGGCCGGGACGGCTAAAGCCGCCCTTCGTTGCTATCACAAAATCTTTTGGATAAGGATATAAAGCGTCTGCAATTAATACTTCGTTGGCATGAGGCCCATATGCCTCAGCGGTATCAATAAAATTTACTCCTCCTGCAACGGCCTCCTGTAATACTTTTATTGCATTATCCCTGTCTTTTACTTCACCAAATACACCCGGTCCATTGAGTTGCATGCTACCATATCCCAGGCGGTTAATTGTCAGATCTCCTCCGAGTTGAAATGTTGATGCTATCTTTTGTGTTGAAGTTGCCACTTGATATAGATTTAATTATACAATAGTTGTAAATACAAACTGAAACATTATAACAGTATGTTTTTATAATGGTTCATTATTTTTTTCCTACATTTTGGGATATTTCAGCTCTGAGTGCCGTAACATGCATCATACGAAGAAAGATCCGGCGAGCTTCAATTGGAATCTTTCAAATTGTGGGCGCACTTCCACTCAATAAATTCTTCACATAAAAGCTACGTTTTAAAGGTGATCGCTGATCGACAATTTAATCCGTAACTTTAAGAAAACAAATCATGAAATATCTTTTACTGGTTTTATTTAGCTTCTATTTCTACGTCTTTGGTGTTGCTCAAAAATTTACTATCCCCGTTCTTCCTGATACACAAGGTGAAGTAGGCGGTAAACCTGAAATGTTTGAAAGCCAGATAAAGTGGATAGTAGAGCATAAGGAGTCATTGAATATTCCCATGGTTTTACATGTTGGTGACCTGGTGAATTTTAACAACTATAGTCATTATGAAGTGGCCAGTAAGGGCTACGAGGAATTTGATAAAAATCATATTCCGTATGCCATCACCCTGGGTAATCATGATACAGAAGCTGTTGGTGTTAACAGTGGTAGTGCCGCACCAGGTAATGTAAATCAAAATTTGAGGAAGACTTTTAAATTTAATTCTTATTTCCCTACATCCCGCTTTATATCGCAACGGGGCAGATTTGAACCGGGTAAAAGTGATAATGCCTATTACACATTTAGGGTAGGGGAAACACATTGGTTAGTAATTACGCTGGAGTTTTGTCCCAGGTTAGGTGTTATAAACTGGGCAGGCGACATTGCAAAAGAGTATTTCAATTATAATGCTGTTATTGTAACGCATTATTATTTGACTCCAAAAGGTGAAATTGGTCAAACTAATAGTGGTTATGGCGATTTCAGCCCACAGACAATTTTTGATAAGCTGGTTAAACCTAACCCGAACATTCGTTTTGTATTGAGTGGCCATGTAGTGAGTTCAGCGTTAAGAGTGGATACCGGGCAAAACGGTAATAAAGTTTACCAGATTTTGCAGGATTATCAAAATGCAGATCTTGGTGGAGGGTATATCAGATTATTGAATTTTGACATTGATAAAGCCACGGTGTCTGCAGAGATGTATTCGCCCTTTTATAAAATAACCAAAACAGATTCTTCTAAATTCAAAATTGAAGGCATCGATTTTTTGAAGATCAAACCGAGATAATTTATGATTGGATCAACTTTATAAAGTTTGCCAACCTTCACAAATTAAAGTAATCCATACTACCTAAAAATATTAATTGAAAATGGGAGAAGTAGAAGTGGATGGATTTCATCAAACAATAACTATCAGATCAAACATCATAACCTATGGAGATGGCGCCAATGAACAGCTCACTGCATCTATTCGCGAGGAAATAGAATCCATGTGGAACGATCCAAAGGGCATGATCAGGATAATGGGCACGCCTTTTTCTGTAAGCTTTCGCATTAACGCGGAACTAAAAAGTTCCATAGAGATGGTAGAAATATATAGTAACCTTGACCCACGCAATAATTATTTCCGGATTGAAGAATATGCCCATGGTAATATTTCTTTTGTTGATGGCCTCGGATCTAACAGTGGCTACTTCAAAGTGGAAAATCTATATGTCGGTTCTACCACCGCCGCTCACGAATATGGACACACGCTGGGTCTTGATCATCCCATTAATCTTGATCTAAGGGGAAAAGGTACACCTGGTATTATGTACCCGCGCGGCACTTTAGTTGATCCGCAATTTCAGTATGAACCGTTAAAACCGGCGGGAGTTAAAGGAGGTACGATGTACCCCATTTACAGGAAAGTGTTTGCTGATGATATAACATCGCTGAAACTGGAAAGATTAAGATTCAAAAATAACAAAGCTGTATTGGGTGAGTTCACTAATATCTTTCATCAAAATCATGCGGCACGTTGAACTTTGAAGACCTGACTTTCGTCGTCTTACCTATCAACAGACTTCGACAGCCTGGAAATGAGTTGGATAAACGGAGCTGGCCATGTAGAAAAACCAATTAGAGTGATCGTGCTATCATCCCCTCCTTTTAAATAGGAGGGGAAGGTAGGGCAGTCGCTCTCACAGGTTTTTTATCGACGATTTACAACACACAGGCAAACTTCGAAAGTTTGGTATGAGCGCCCCGGTTATTTCAATTCTTTTTCAAAACATACACTGTTCTCAATTCCCGCATACTGCCCGAAGTTTGCAATACGCTTATACCCGTTGTTTTGATAAAGGGAGATAGCTTCCGGTTGCCTTTTCCCGGTTTCTAATACGCACTTCTCGCAGGATAATTCAGTGGCCCATCTTTCTAATTCAATCAAAACATTCGTGGCAATCCCTTTTCCCCGACTACCGGGAAATGTGTACATGCGTTTTATTTCCATAGCATTTGGTGTATATTCTTTCATTGCACCGCAACCTATTGCTTTATCATTTTCGTATGCTACCACTACATGTTTTATTTTTACAATTATATTGAACTGCGCGTAAAATGAATGGTCATCGCCATCTCGTTTGGCCAGCTCAGTGTCAAGGTGTTTTACCAGCTCAATAAAGTCCTGATTGTCTGAGTCGGTTCTTATTGTTTTAATCATCTTGCAAATTTTTATATACTAACCTTTACCACACCAATAGAATAATTTTATATTTAGAAAACAAAAGGGATGATTTAGTTTTGGACCTATAAAAATAATTGAATACAATTTAGAATTTTACCAATACTTGTAATGGAAAATATTTTTAATGACACAGATTATCATTTAATTGTACATCGCATAAACAGCCTAACCGTCGACAACAACCGAAGGTGGGGAAAAATGAATGTAAACCAGGTGCTGGAACATTGCTCCATTCAATTAAAACTCGCACTGAACCTGCTTCCCTCTAAAAGACGTGAAGGCTCTTTTATTTTCCGTACACAGCTCGGTCGCTGGCTTACTTTATACGTATTTCCATGGCCGCACGGTTCTGAAACTCCCTCTCAAATGAATATGCAAAAAAATGATGTAGCGGTGCAGGATTTTTTTATGGGAAAAAAGCAACTACTTTTTTTATTGGGTGAAATAAAACAAAAACAAATGCTCGCTCCTCATCCTTTTTATGATGAACTCAGTCAGAAAGACTGGGGTAGATTAATATGGAAACATATAAATCATCACTTGAAACAATTTTCACAATAGCTAACCCTCAGCCTGATCAATGAAAATAACACTCCCACAGGTAAGCTCTATTCTAGTCCTGCTAACTATTGGTATGTTATTTTATACCTGTAAAGTATCAAGGAAATTAGCCGGTAAAAGCAATTCTGATACTGTTGTTAATCTTCATCCATCCCCGGCTTATTTATCTCCCAAAGAAAGTATCAGATCCATGCAACTTCCTGCGGGTTATCATCTTGAACTGGTGGCATGTGAGCCTATGATACAGGAGCCGGTTGCTATTGTATGGGATGGAAACGCTGTCATGTACGTTGCAGAAATGAATACCTATATGCAGGATATGAAGGGAGGCGGTCAACAAAATCCTGTTTGTAAAATAAAACGCCTGGAGGATACTAATGATGACGGTAAGATGGATAAGCAGACGGTTTATATTGATAGCCTTGTTCTACCGCGTATGATGTTAACCGTGGGTCGTGCGCTTTTGGTTAATGAAAGTTTTTCTAACAATATATGGAGCTATTCCGATACCAATGGAGATGGAAAAGCAGAAACAAAAAGATTGATATATAAAAACGATAACCGCGATACAGGCAACCTGGAGATTCAGCGTAGTGGGCTGCTGTGGAATTTGGATAATTGGATTTATATTACGCATAAGCCTGTGCGTTTTCGTTATAGGAATAACATGCTACAGGTTGATTCCCTCAACACTTCCCTGGGACAATGGGGACTAACAAATGATACCTACGGACGGCTATTCTTTTCAAATGCAGATGAAGAGATTCCTGCTTTGGGTTTCCAGGTAAATCCTGTTTATACATCACTGGAATTTGACGACCAGTTGGATACGGGTTTCCAGGCTGTATGGCCCATTATTTCAACACCTGACGTGCAGGGAGGGATGCAGCGGTTGCGTAAAGATAGTACACTGAATCATTTTACCGCCGGTGGCGGCCAGTCCATTTTCAGGGGCGATCGGCTCCCAGCCGAGATGGAAGGAGATCTGTTTATTTGTGAACCTGCCGGAAGGTTGATACGGCGCGCGAAAGTGATCAATCAAAAGGGGAAAATTACGCTTCATAACGCTTATAATCAAACTGAATTTTTAGCTTCTACTGATATGAATTTTCGTCCTGTAAATACGGCCACCGGGCCGGATGGATGTCTCTACATTGTTGATATGAACCGTGGCGTTATCAAGGAGGCAGCATATAGTTATGAGTTTCTTCGATCGCGCATCCTCGCCAGAGGGCTGGAAAAAAATACCGGTCATGGCCGCATTTACCGTTTGGTTCATGAAGGATACAAACCCGGACCTAAACCATATCTGCTAGACGAACCATCTGGCAAACTAATCACTTACCTGGATCATCCCAACGGCTGGTGGCGCGACAATGCGCAAAAAGAGCTTATCATACGCGGTGACAGGTCTGTTATTCCTGCTTTAAAAGAAATAGCCATGGGACAGCAAGGTGCTTTGAAAAAGAAGCCGGGGCCGTTGGCCAGGATGCATGCGTTGTGGACTCTTGAGGGGTTGAATGGAATTGATAAGGAGATTTTATTACGGGCACTAACAGATGAAGATCCGCAGGTGAGAAAAACAGCGGTCTGGATAAGCGAACCATATCTTCATAAAAATGATAAACAACTGCTTGATAAATTGGCTGAACTTAAAAGCGATTCAAGCGCTGATGTACGAGCTCAACTATTGTTATCACTGTATTCCAGTAAATCGGAACAAGCGATATCGTTAGTTAAAGAGATATTGGAATCTGCAAAGGACAATGAGTTCTTTACGGAATTGCAAAAAAGCCTGGAGCTTAAAGACAACATAAAATTATACGGAAGTAAACTGGCTTATATGTCTGCCGCTGACAGAAACCTGATTCTGCAGGGAAAGAAGATTTTTGTTCAGATTTGCTCCGCCTGTCATGGACCTGAAGGCAGAGGGTTGGGTATGATGGGAGGAATGGGTGCACCGCCGTTTGTAGGATCAAAACGTGTTAGCGGCGAAAGCAGTAAGCTGATTAAAATTTTACTCGATGGCCTCATAGGGCCGATAGATGGGAAAACTTATCCTGATTATATGCCACCCTTCGGCGCCGGCAACGATGATGAATGGATTGCGTCTATCTTAAGTTATATCCGTTACAACTTTGGAAATCTCAATCAACCGGTTGTAAACGTGGAAGAAGTTAAAAAGTTACGGTCAACGACTGCCGGCAGGTCGAGTACGTGGACGTTGGATGAGTTAGAAAAAGATGCTAAGTAAGCGATGGGCAGGGGAGACGCCGTGCCTCCAAAACCTATAAAGTTTACGTTCTTAAGGCTGACATCCTCGGGTTCAAACTTTACATGTTTTACCCGCGGAGTCTTTGAATATATTATTTCGTTAGTACTGTAAGATTGGTATAAAAACAGTGATGTGAGTCAGCTCTGGTAGGGGCGGTCGGTGTTTTGCATTAAGGGCTTTTATCTAATCATACTTCCAAAAAATTTAGATCCTTACCAAAGGTTTCTTCCATTTTCCATAACCCAATTAGCGCAATCAGAATGGTGATTAATCCTAACAGGCCACCCCCCAATAAAATTCCGAACTGATCCTTAAAAAATAAGAAGAGAGGTGTCATAAGAATCATGCTTCCGCGTACAAAGTTGGGCACTGTAGTTGCAACCGTTGCCCGGAGGTTCGTGCCGAATTGTTCAGCGGCAATGGTAACAAACAGCGCCCAGTAACCTGCAGTAATACCAAGACAAACACACAGCGCGTAAAACATGGTGGCTGTCTGCAAAGGCACAAACAAGTAAACTGCAGATAATATTCCGGCACACAAAATAAACAATCTCACCACCTTCTTCCTGCTACCAAGATACTGGCTTAACAGGCCACTGGATAAATCGCCCACCGTTAAACCGATATACTCCCACATTACGGCTTTACCGGCCACGATAGGAACATCCAGGTGCAGCGCTTTGCCAAATTCCGGGGAGAACGTCATCAGGATACCAGCTACAAACCACACTGGAATGCCTATGAGGATACATCTTAAGTATTTGAAGAATTGTTTGCCGGATACAAACAACTGGAAAAAATTTCCCCGCGATACTGATTTTTCTTTCACTTTGGTAAAAATGCCGGATTCAAACACCTTAACCCTCATAAACAGCAACAATAGCCCCAGGCCACCACCAATGAAGTAAGATATTCTCCATTCAAAACGCTCCGCAATAAAATAAGCCATCACGGCACCCAGCATACCTACCGAGGCGACGAGAGATGTTCCATATCCCCGTATCTCCCTGGGTAATATTTCGGCAACCAGGGTAATGCCTACGCCTAACTCACCTGCCAGCCCTACGCCGGCAATAAAGCGGAGAATCGCGTATTGATTAACGTTAGTAACAAAGCCATTGGCGACATTCGCCAGTGAATAAATTAATATGGAACCAAACAATACGGAGATCCTCCCGCGTTTATCTCCCAATATTCCCCATAAGATGCCACCAATAAGCAGTCCACCCATTTGCATATTAATCAGGAAAACACCTTTGCTTAATAAATTTGGTTCGGCCACACCCAGCGATTTCAGACTTGGTATACGTACGATACTGAATAAAAGAAGATCGTAAATATCTACAAAATACCCAAGGGCGGCTACAATGACCGGTACCTGTAGTAACTGCCGTAATTTGGAAGGCTGCGTAATTATTTTAGTGAGCATGCAGGAACTGGTTAATTTAAGATATCTGGTTAAGCAATAATTTATTTTATACCACCAAAGCATAAATACTTTGTTTCCATAAAATAGTCTATCCCGTATTTCGATCCTTCCCTGCCTATGCCGGATTCTTTTATACCGCCAAAAGGCGCTACCACTGTTGATATCAGTCCTTCATTGATGCCTACCATTCCCGTTTCCAGCGCTTCTGCTACCCGCCAGCAGCGGGCCACATCTTTACTGTAGAAATAAGACGCCAGTCCATAAGGTGTATCGTTGGCCATTTGTATAACCTGTTCTTCCGAGCTAAACCGCGAGACAGGCGCCACAGGACCGAAAACTTCTTCCTGCATAATTATCATATCCGGCGTAGCATCAACCAGTATGGTTGGCTGGTAAAACAATCCATTCATCGGTTCACCTCCTTTAATGATATGCGCGCCTTTTGAGAGGGCATCCTTCACATGATTCGTCACTTTGTTTAATCCTTTTTCATTGATCAGCGGTCCTATTTGCATACCATCTTCAAGGCCATTTCCCACTTTCAATGCAGCTACGGCAATAGAAAGTTTACCAATAAATTCATCATAAATTTTGTCATGCGCAAAAATCCGGTTCACGCATACACAGGTCTGCCCTGAATTGCGAAATTTAGAAGCCATGGCACCCTTTACAGCTGCATCAATATCGGCATCGTCAAAAACAATAAAAGGTGCATTGCCACCGAGTTCGAGCGATAATTTTTTCAAAGTGGGAGCAACCTGGCTCATTAGTTTTTTGCCTACCGCCGTTGAACCGGTAAAGGAAAGTTTCCTGACGTTTTTGTTCTCACAGAACTCCAGTCCAATAGCACTATTATCCGTTGTTGTTACCGTATTATAAACACCAGGCGGGAAACCAGCTTTTTCCGCGAGGTAAGAAATGGCCAACCCGGTAAGCGGCGCTTCTGTTGGTGGTTTTACAATGACAGGGCTGCCTGCAGCCAGCGCTGGCGCCACCTTACGCGTGATCATTGCAAGTGGAAAGTTCCATGGCGTTATGGCCGCCACCACCCCTATTGATTGTTTGATGACCACCAATCTCCGGTCATTCGTTTGGGCAGGTATTATATCGCCATACGTTCTTCTCGCTTCTTCCGCAAACCATTCCACAAAAGAGGCCCCATAGTCTACTTCTCCTTTGGTTTCCGTTAAAACTTTGCCGCACTCCATTGTCATCAATCTTGCCAGTTCTTCCTTATGTTCCAATATAAGCGAGAACCATTTTTTCAAGAGATCAGACCGGTCTTTCGCAGACAATTCCCGGTAGGAAATCCATGCATTGCTTGCCGCATCGATAGCTTTTCGCACATCTTCCCTGTTCATGTCAGTCACATGCGCGATCACTTCTCCTGTTGCCGGATTACTTACCTGAAAGGTTTTACCGCTGGCGGCGTTTACCCATTGACCGTTTATATATGACCTTGTTCTGATAAGCGTGTTTTTCTTCATTAGTCTGTCTTAAAATTTGTATCAAAAAATATGGCGATTATCGGTGTCATTTTTATTTTAAATACTGTATCTTTTATTTTTTAGTCAACGGAAATTCCTCAAAAAATCATCACCTGCCTGATAGCGTCTCCATTGGCCAGTCTTTCGAATCCCAGATTCACCTCCTCTAACTTGAGTTTATGAGTCATGAGCTTATCTACCGGCAGTCTTCCAGACTTGTAAAGAGCAATATATGCAGGTATATCGCGGGCGGGGATGCAGCTACCAAGATAAGACCCTTGTAAGGTTCTTTCTTCAGCAACAAGTTTTGTAGCTGAAAGCTGCATCATTTTGCCAGGATGTGGTAGCCCTGCAGTGACTGTTTTGCCGCCACGTGCAGTGGCATTATAGGTGAACTCCAACGCCTGTACCACACCTGCAAACTCCAGCCCGATATCTACCCCACCATTCGTTAGATCTTTTATTTGTTCCAGCGCATTTTGATCGGATGAATCTATAGCATCATGTGCGCCCAGTTCTAAGGCAAAGCGCAGTTTTTCTTTATTTATATCCGCCACAATAATTTTACTGGCGCCAGCCGCAAGGGCACCTAGTAAAGCCGCGAATCCTACTCCGCCCAAACCTGTGATAAGTACTGTTTGCCCGAGAAGCAATTTAGCTGTGTTGATAACGGCTCCCACCCCGGTGATAACAGCACATCCGAATAATGCAGCAATCTCAAAGGGAAGCTCACGGTCTATCCTAACCGCAGATTTTGTTGAAACCACTACATATTCGGCAAAGCCGGAAACACCCATGTGGTGGTGAATATCCTGGTGCTGTTGGTTCTGCAACCGGATACCACCACCCAATAACACCCCTTTGTTATTTGCAGCCACTCCGTTTTCGCAAAGAGCCGGACGCGCGGTCATACAGGGCATGCAGTGGCCGCAGATGGGAACAAAAGAAAAAACTACATGGTCACCTACTGACAGATCGGATACGCCCGGCCCCAGTTCCATTACTTCGCCGGCGGCTTCATGACCCAACACCATGGGCATCTGGCGCGGACGGTTTCCATCGATCACGGAAAGATCGGAATGGCAAAGACCGGCGGCATGTATTTTAACAAGCATCTCGCCGTTCTGCGGTTTCTTTAGCTCTACCTCTTCAATCGTTAATGGGTTAGTTTGAGGGTAAGGGCGCTTTAAGCCCATTTGATGTAGAACTGCAGCTCTGATTTTCATAGTTATAATTACGTGTTGTCTTCTAAATATTCCCGGATATTCCGGGCTACCTTTTCAATTAACAAAATGCGGGCTTCGATGCTTGCCCAGGTAACATGTGGTGTAAGCACCAGCTTATCTTTTTTTTGCACCTTTAAAAGTGGATTGTTTAAATCAATTGGTTCTTTTTCAAAAACATCGATGCCGGCACCGGCTATGAGGTCTTCATCTATTGCACGCGCCAGGTCGGCTTCATTTACAATGCCTCCCCTGCCTGCATTAATAAGGATCGATGATCTTTTCATGATATTTAGCCGATCATAGTTTATAAGATTTGACGTGTGTTCATTTAAGGGCGCATGAATGGAAACAATATCGGATGTACTTAAAAGTTCTTCCAGATCCAGGCGCTGATATAATTCAGAAGTGGTTTGGCCAGAGGCTGAGTAATACACCACTTCTGTACCAAAGGCGTCAGCAATTTTTGCTACCTGCCTGCCGATATTTCCCAGGCCGATAATACCGAAACGTTTTCCGCTTAACTCCCAAAACGGTTTTCCATAATGTGTAAATATATCGCTTTGAGAATAATCTCCCTGCTTTACATAATTGTCATAATAAGGTATATTATTGATGAGCAGCAGCAATAAGGAAAAAGTACCTTGCGCAACGCTTTTCGATGAATAATCCGCGGCGTTTTTTACCGGGATGCCCCGTTCGAGCGCGGCGGCTTTGTCAATATTATTAGTACCGGTGGCGGCCACGCAAATGAGCTTTAGTTTGTTAGCCCGCTCAATGATAGTTTTATCTAGCACTACTTTATTGGTAATAACAATGTCAGCGTCTTTTATACGTTCTAATGTTTCTTCAGGGCGTGTCGTTTCGTGATAATCCACCTTACCAAACTGCTCCAGTAAATGGAGGTTTGGAACTACGCCAATTGTTTTTGTATCGAGGAAAACGAGGTTCATGTGGTAAGGCTGTCGGCTATCAGCTATCGGGTATCAGCTTTAAGCTTATGATTTTTTGAGAGGTACATGAATGAATATTCTGATAACATTTATTAGTAGTGGTAAACTGATGAATAAAGGAGCCGATAGCCGATAGCCGATAGCCGATATCCGATAGCTGACAGCCGGCTACTACTTCACCCTCCCAATGCCAAACTGGTTCCCCGCGGTAACGGCTTTGTTGTTGGCAAGTTGCACCTCCACCATTTTTTCACTTTGCACAGCATTATGATCTTCGTCTTCCAGGCTGGCAAGTATCTTGCGTGTTTTTACGTCAATTACATCTCCCGTTGATGGGTATGCGAATTTACCATCTATGCTAAATGTTATCCAACCTGCCATATCACGTACAGGGATAGTTGTTTTTTGCGTAAATGGCGCTACTGCATTGAATACATGTAAACGCATATTATACCCGTCACATACCCACACTTCCTTTTCATCCGGGGTTAAGCCAATACCATGACTTGGATTGCCGTGCCGTTTTACCGGGCCGGTAACCCAGCCTTCTACATTGAGGCTTGCAATTTTCTTTTTGGTTTTAATATCTCCTACTTCAAAACCAAGCAGGCTATCGATGGTAACGAAAGTCAGGTTCTCTTTACCATTCACGGTGAATGGTCGAATATTATGGGCAAAGGGGCCGATGCTGTCAACAATAGTGTTTGTTTTTGTTTCTGCAACATACAGCCAGGGCGAAGCTATGTCATCCAGGTAAACATACTCGCCAGTTATACCATAGATCGTATTATGCGCTCTTTTATACACGTTGATCTTTTTAATGATGTCTCCGGTAGCACAATCAACCACGTTCCAGAAACCTTTCTCTAATGAAGGTAGATACATCGTTTTACCATCCGGTGAAATTGACATCCTGTCGCATCCACCAACAAATGGTTTTTCCCATATGATTTTTTCAGTAGTCAGGTCGATACGCTGCAGGGCTTCCAGGGTGCTTATGTAAATGCTATTGAGTTGTACACTAACGGCAATTCCTTTCACATTAGAAGGTGTGCCATCGCTTCTAAGCCCTTTTGTTTGAATCCGTTTCACGAAGCGGTGATTATTATCTATATCGAATACCAGCAGGCCGTGACCACCATAGCCAAGATACCCACGCGTTCCGGGTACGCCGACATATAAATAATGTTTACTACCAGGTGGATCAGGAGTTAAGGCCGGTAGACTTTTACGCGAACTTGTCCATCCCGAACTAAGCATTAGTATGAGGCCGAATAATAACAGAGTGAGACTATTAGTGTTTGATTTCATAATTTTTACATTAATGTATGTTTAAGTATGTACAATTCTAAATTTAAATGAATTATAATCCTGCAAAATTTTAAGCACGTTTTTTAATCATAGCCTTTATTTTGAGGGAATATGGTCTTATTGTTTATTAATTGTATCTGGCTTAAAGGTAAAGGATAAACTGTCATATAATCTTTCATTCCATAGGAAGCCATTACAGTTAAGGCGCGGCCAGTTCTCAATAAATCAAACCATCTATGCCCCTCGAAAGACAGTTCCAGCCTACGTTCCAGGTATATTTTTTCCCGCATATCGGTCTGTGTTAAACCAGCATATACAGCTAGCCCGGCTCTTTTATGAACCATGTTTAAATAAGTATGCGCTTCTGCGGTTTTGCCATTCTCATTCAAGGTTTCGGCATACATTAACAAAACATCCGCGTACCGGATCACTTTCCAGTTGGCCCTGCTATCGCAGTTGGCAAGCAGGGCTACCATATATTTTTTTGTGAATGTCTGCACATCATTTGAAGTAGGGATCAATGGATGAAACACCCCATTTTTATCCGTATATCCGTCCGCAGCGGTAATATCTTTCCTCAAGTCTCCCGGGGGAAAGATGGCAAACAATGACCGGGGAGCATTATTATTTCCATTTTGACCACCTGTTACGCTATAGAAGGCGGCGATGTCAGGATTCTTAGGACTAAAATTTGTAGTAAAACAATTTCCCTCGCCAATGCCCTGTTCGTATTCAATATCGAATATATATTCACTATGATGTTCGTCTTTATTATAATCAAACAGGTCATTATAGTTTGCTAAAAGCGCGTAACCCATGGTAGTCACTTCCTGTAATTTTGCTTCGGCTTTTACAAAATCATGGATTGTAAGATATACTTTACCTAATAAGGCTTTAGCCGCGCCTTTGTTGGCCCGGCCAACTTCCGGGCCGGTAAACTTTGCCGGTAATTTACTTTCCGCATCCAGTAAATCCGGTATAATTAAATCGCTATAAATCTTGTCTGCCTTTTGACGGCCCGATTTATAGGCTTCTTCAATTGTTAGAAGTTTGGTAACCAAAGGTACGTCACCGAATATGCGAACCAGGTTAAAATAAGCAAGTGCGCGAAGAAATTTTGTCTCCCCGATGTACGCATCTTTATTTGTTACCATAGACAGATCGGCTTTTTCTATTGCGCCAAGTATGGTATTGGCGCGGTTAATTATATTATAATAATTTATCCAGGTGGTCCTTATCACCCCATCGTCATTATTGATGGTGAAATTATCCATAGCTGCAGCCGTGCCCTTCACCAGTTCATCCCACGCGTCATCACCACGAATATCGCCATACAACCACATGTTCTGATACTCTGTTTGGTAAACGCTATAAATGCCAACCACGGCATCCTTAAAATCCTTATCTGTTTTATATAAAGCGTCTGTGCTTACTGTTGATACAGGGATTATTTCTATGAAATCTTTCTTACAGGATAACAGTATAAGCAGGAAGACAATCGTTACTGTGCTAAATATCTTTTTCATATTTATTATTGATTTTAAGAAATCTTAAAATGATAAATTGATACCTATAATAATACTTTTCGGTAATGGGTAATCGTAGTTTGAATTACCGGGTGTTAACGCATTATTGCTTCTGCTGATATCCGGGTTAAAACCCACGTAATCTGTTACCAGGAAGGGATTGGTGGCATTTACATAAAGACGGATGGCAGTCATTTTAGCTTTCCGGATAATACGCTCCGGTAATAAATAACCTAACGTAATATTATTTACTCTGAGATAAGATGCATGGTCGAGCCATAAAGTGCTGTAGTTGCCGCGCCAGTTGCCGGTAGGAGTATCGTTCGGCCTTGGGCTTCTGCCATCACCCGGCTCGGATTCAGACTTCCAGTAATTATTCATGATAGCCAACTGCCTGAAACGGGCCCTGTTATTGGCTGACTGATCCCTGTCAAGCGCAAGCACGTCGTTACCATGAGTGCCCTGCAGCGTAACGCTTAAACTAAAATTATTGTAAGAAAACCGGTTGGTCATGCCATAGTAAAAATCCGGGTAGGGTGAGCCCATAATTGTTTTATCGAAGCTGTTAATAATCCCATCCGGTTTACCATTCGGGCCGCTCACATCAATGAACCGTACGTCTCCCACACGTGTAGCATCACGTGCGCCGGGATTAAAAATGGGTCCCTTGGCTAACTCAGCGGCGTTTTTGAAAATGCCATCTGCTATCCAGCCGTAAAACATACCAACGGGTTGGCCAATCATGGTGATGTTGCCACCGTTAATTATTGGGTCACCCTGGGGTCCTAACTTGATTACTTCACCGCGATAAGTTGAAAGATTAAAGTCGGTTGTCCATTGGAACTTACCTCTTATATTTTCAGAACTTACTACGAATTCCCATCCTGTATTCTTCACTTCACCGATATTTTTTAGCGCGGTGGTAAATCCAATGATGGCTGGAACATTTACATTTAATAACAGGTCATAATTTCTCGACTGGAAATGATCCACGGTAATGCCTAAGCGGCTATTGAAAAACTTCATATCAATACCGCCATTGAACGACTTTTGCTTTTCCCAGGTTAGAGAGGGGTTAGCCAGTCTGCCCGGGGCATAACCACCAACTGCGGCACCAGCCAGCGTATATTTTTCGTAGGTAATAGTAGCGTACTGGTCGTAGTTGCCGATGTTATTATTTCCTGTTTCTCCATAACTCGCTCTTAACTTCAGGTCAGTTATAAACTTAACATTCTTTAAAAAATTTTCATCCGAAACACGCCAGGCCAACCCCGCAGAAGGAAACACGCCATATTTTTTATCACTGCCAAAACGGGATGAGCCATCTGTACGGAAAGAAGCTGTGAGGTAATATTTGTTGTTATAATTATAGTTGACCCTACCCAGGTAAGAAAGCAGGGACCAGTCATATATGTCTGATGTGCCTGCCGTTAAGATTCCACTAACGGCGCTTAACGTGGGGACGAGGTTATTCGGATACCGGTCGCTGGAAAATGAACTTGATTCAAAATTTTCTTTTTGAGTAGTATAACCAACAAGCGCGGAGACATTATGCTTGCCAAAACCTTTGGTGTAGTTCAGGGTAGTTTCCGTGAGCCAGTTTGTGAGTAAGGATGCATTATCTGTTCCCACAGCAGGGTTATTATTAAAGGCGGGAAGTTTGGGTTTAAAACTGCGGCCTTTAATATCCTGTATGTTTACACCGAATAGTACATTCAGCTTTAATTCATTCAGAATGGAATATTCGGCGCCAATGTTACCTAACAATCCGGTCGCTTTTTGACTGTTTATTACTTCCTTTGCAAGCGCCAGCGGATTCTGTGTTGATACCACCGCATCCAGACCGTCACCAAAAGGAAAATACGATCCGTCATTATTCAGCATTTTATAGTAGAGGGGAATCTGTATGGCATTGTATACAATGTCTGACCCCCTGTTGCCATTGGCACCTATCGCATCTGCACCACTTCCACCAATATTTGATTTGATGGTGTAAGAGGGATTTAGATTCATCTTTACGGTTAATTTATCGGAAAGTTTTGCGTCAATATTAGCCCTGGCTGAAAACCTTTTGTAGTTGGTGTTTATGATAATTCCATCCTGGTTCAGGAATTCTCCACCCAATGCATATCTAACCTTATCACTACCACCGGTAGCCGATAGCTGGTACTGTTGCTGTGGGGCAGTTTGTAATACTTCTCCAACATGATCCTGGAACGCAAGGGTTGCGCCGGGCTGGGTAGTTGGCTGGCCGGCAAGAACCTGCAGTATGGTAATAGGCACTGCCTGTTTCCATTTAAGCGGATCACCGGAAACATTATTTCCTTCATCCAGATTCCTGTTACGGATCCCGTCAAAGTAATGCTGTGCCTCTTCCAACGCTGTTTGATAAACAGGTATCTTGGATATTTTTTGATAGCCAAAATAGGTATCGAAAGAAATGGTCGCTTTACCCGACTTCCCTCTTTTAGTATTGATAATTACCACACCATTTGATCCGCGTGATCCATATATAGCTGTTGCAGAAGCGTCTTTCAATACATCAATGCTTTCAATATCATTCGGGTTTAAGTTTTGAATGCTTGACAAGGGGAACCCATCCACCACGTATAAAGGATCTACGCCTGCTGAAATGCTGCCAATGCCCCTGATCCTGATTTGAGGGGGCGAGCCGGGTTCACCTGAGGTAGCTTTTACCTGAACCCCTGCTATTTTGCCCATGAGCGCCTGGTCTACACGCGTTACGGCCAGGTCCTTTATTTTATCGCCGTCTATTGACGAAACCGATCCTGTCAGATCTTTTCTCTTTGATGTGCCATAACCAACTACCACTACATCATTTAAGTTGTTGCTTGACTGCTCCAGGGCAATATTAAAGTTGGTGAGATTATTTACTTTTATTTCTCTGGTTTCAAATCCAATATAAGATATAACTAATGTGGCATCAGCTTTGGAAACATTGATGCCAAATGAACCATCGTCTTTTGTTACGGTTGAGTTTTCAGTTCCCTTTTCCGCAACAGTTGCACCTGCCAGAGCCTCGCCGTTATTATTGGTTATCTTTCCTTTTATAGGAATTGGTGGTGACGTATTTTCTAAGTGGATGATTTTTTCCTCCCATCCATTGGCGGAAGCGTTTGCGCAGGTAAACAGCAATAAAAAAGCTGTAAATCTTAGTGCCAGCAAGATTCTAGAAAGACTCTCATAGTTCGGTAACGGGGGGTTACCACAAGCAGTTCGTTGCATGGTTTGAGTTGTTTATGTTACACAATAAGAAATTGCAATATCTTGCCAATCATCATGAATATTCAAGCTAGCACTAACCTGGGCCGGCCTTCCTGGTCAATCAATAAAAAAACATATGCTGAACGCATTCATTTTCAGCATTGAGATTTATTATATTTAAACGTTATCCTATAATTTAAATACTAGGAAGAAATCAAATCGGGGGGGTGATGAGAATTCTTTTTTTTGTTGGCGACCATTAAGTACCTTAATCAACGATTAAATAGCTGCATGTCGCAAAAACCTGTAAGGTTTCAACCCCGGTTTGCCAGCATCAAGGAATCAAACCTTATAGGGTTGGGCAGAGTTTGACCGAAAAACAAAGAGTTCAGCCTCAATTCCTTAGCAGAATCTTTTCCTTTATCTATCATAAGACTGCCGTCAATAAAGCGGCAAACAAGTTGGCATGGTTTTTAAATCGATAATAATTATGACAGAGAAAGTACAAATTAACGGAACAGATATATGGATTACTATTGAACCGCATGCGATGAGCCTGCCTTTAGAGGATCACCAGGAATATTTTACAGCTAGTTACAATGTTAATGACCCATCCACAAGCCCTGGTGGAGTTTTCTTCCTCGGCGAAGATAAGGCACCATTAACCTTTAATTCCCCGGTAGAAGCGCTTGAGTATGCAAATGAAAAATTACTGGGAATTATATAACTACGGGAAATTAACCCTTGAATTAAACTTATTTTTAGGATAGTTCGCAATCAAAAAAAGGGTAAGGCTGAAGATGTAAGAATTCATCTTCCAAAGATCCCCCCCCCCACACCATCCTATTCTTCATCATCCGAAAACACATCCAGGGCACTCACTATAGTTTGGTTTACGTCTGCCATAGTTGCAACAATTAAAAAAAAGAAGTATCTATGTTTTGAAATGAAAGTTTTGACGGATGTCTAAGTCAGAAAAAACTGATAGCAATTCCATTCCATCCCGCAGGTACGGTTGTGGGCTACGAAAGCAGGTAAGGGAATTCATAACATGATCAACTGGTTATTAATTCTTGTAATTGTATTGCCAATGCTTTTTTCCAGGCATACGGAAGACCCGGTTACCACTATTCGTTACATATTTTTTGGATTTTTTATTTTACTATTTATTACGTTCTTTTTTGGGCCGGGAAAAGCAAGGAAACTATTTGCTTTACCCGTACTTATAAAAATGACTTTTGCTATAATGCTGGCTTATAGTGCCTGGAGTTTTGTGTCATTGCTTTTTGCCCCAAATGTTTCGATAGCCACCTATGAAGTGTCAAGACAATTATTAAATATCATCCTGTTGTTTGCAATAATGGTTAGTGTTAAAAAGGCCCCCCAACAAGTGTTGAGATTATGCAGAGCGTTAGTGATAGTCTCACTATTGCAAAGCATAACAGGATTATTGCAATTTTATGACGCAGACATTTTTAATATACCGGCAACGGAAAAACCTTCAGGCCTGATGGTTCATAGAAACCTCTTTGGCTCGGCACAGGTGATGATGTTAGCATTTGTGATCTATGTATGGTATAAAGAGGATAAGATATGGAAATATGCCAGCATATTAGCTATTGCAGGAATCGAAGCATCGGCGATAATTTCAAGTACCCGGTCAGCATGGCTAGCAGGTATTGCCGTACTTGCTACATCCTTTATATTAATGATGGTTTATCTTCCTGCTAAAAGAAAAAAATGGATTACAAGTTTGTTACTTTGCCTGGCAAGTGTGGTAATTTTAGTTTGGATACTATTAAAAACAAACAATAAAGTTGAGTTTTCAAAGTCTGTTCATGAAAAAGCGGTTAGTCTTATCAGGCCGTCGCTGGATAAATCAAAAAGTACGGGCCGATTTGTATTATGGGATAAAACTATTCGCCTGATAAAAGATCATCCTGTATTGGGTGTTGGCCCTGGCAACTGGAGTATTGCCATTTGGGCGTATGGAACGGACAATACCAGCTGGGGTTACGGGGAACAAGTCCCCAGCAGACCTCACAACGTATACCTTCAAGTAGCCAGTGAAACAGGTTTACCAGGTGTTATTTTATTTATTAGTCTTTGGGTATTGATCGGGATGATGGGTTTCAAAACAATTAAAAACTCCGAACAGGAAGATTCCAGGGCGTTGAGCATTTGCATGTTATCGGGCTTGATTGCGTTTGCCACAGATAACATGTTTAGTTTTTCCATGGAACGGATCGAGCACTCTATGTTTGTTATTTTAATGGGTGGCGTCATCACCGGGTTATACGCCAATAGTGTCGCAAATAAAAATGAAACCGTTCAAACCATTAACAAAAAATTGCTATTTACGATCCTGTACATTTCTGCATTCAACCTGTTTATCGGGTATAAAAAATACAATTTTGAAAAACATATGAAACTCGCTAATATTTACAGGGCGCAACAACTTTACGAGGAAGTAATAAACGAGGTAGAAGAGGGTAGAAGCCGGTTTGTGACCCTTCAGGCAAATGGCGAGCCCCTGGAAATCAACGCTGCCATCGCACATATGGAACTGGGAAATTACAGTGAGGCGTTGAAAGAAATAAAACGGGCTAAAAACTACAACCCCAATAATGCCAGGATATATACAACAACCGGTGTTGTTTACACGCATTTACAGCAATATGGCCTCGCCATAAGCGCTTATAAAAAAGCTATCAGCCTTACTCCACACTACGATTTGGCACTTGCTAACCTCGCCCGTGTATATTTTGCCACCGGCAATTATAAGGATTGTGTATCCACCATTCAACAGGTCAGTATTTTAAGTAAATCATCTCTGGAAGATATTTTAAAAGAAGCACAGAAAAGAATGAAGTATCCATCAAACAATTCAACCAGGAAGAACTAAGGCCAAAAAATATAAAACACGTCCATTCTTTTCACGTGCTTCCCGTTTACACCAGGCCCATGCCTTAAAGACTTTGCGGCTTGGCATAATTTCCTGTCGGCAGTCGTGCTTTTATTATTTTTTCAGGAAAGTTTTGTAATAAATTACATCGTTGTTTTTTGATAAGGTGAGGAAGTAATGGCCGGTTACCAGGTTGCCCACTTTGACTTCTTCCCTTTTACCGGTTTCGATATATACCTCTTTACTAATAACCGTTGCCCCGCTAACATCCACAATTTTCAGGACTAACCAGTCTTTTACTGATGTAGCATTAAATAAAATTTGCAACACCTTATCAACCGGGTTAGGAATGATGCGTAATGTTTCATTGTCCGGTCTAAAAAGCATGGCTATTTTTATATCCGAAAACGTGCCATATCCGTTCAGGTCTATTTGTTTAAGCCGGTAAAAATATTTGGTGGCAGACAATACATTTTCGTCAATAAAGCTGTATTCATTATTTTTGGCACTACTTAATTTTGCTTCTACGGATCCTATTTTTATAAAGTTATCAGAAGCGCCGGCCGACCGTTCTATTTCAAAAACTTTATTATCCTGTTCATTGCCGGTAGTCCACTTCAACTGGATAAATCGTGTGTATGGAGATACGCTATAGTTTAAAAAGGTTACCGGCAAAATTACATTTGGGGCATTACCGTTGATGGCAGGAAGGTAATCGATAAAATCGACGCCGATATTAGGGTTTGTACTGACATCAAACCCGTTTTCTGCCACCGAAAATAAACCGGTGCCCATACTTGTTTTAGTATTTTCTATGGAGAGGATCTCTACCCAGGTATTGACAGTCCAGGTAGCAGGCACATTAAAACCAATTGGATCTGCATAAAACGCCTGGAAGTGAAATCCATTCTTCAAAGAACGTGTGCCTGCCTTTTTAATATTATAGGTGGTAGTTAAAGCTTCGCGCAGATCAACATTATAAGTTGCCGCCCATTTGAAACCAAATTGAATGTCGGTAATCGAACTGGAGGCCATGGGCGCGGTGCCGCCGGTAACACGCATTTCTATCCCGATAACGCCATTACCTTTATTCACTGCCCTGAGTTCATATGGCTGGCAAAAGGCGGTAATGGTGGCAAGCGTTATAAAAACCACCAGCAGAATGTTTTGAGCTACTTTATATAGTGTAGTCATGTCCGTTATTTTATTTTGGTAATTGTTCTGTAATACTGTTATTAGGCGTGGCCACTCCAACATTACTTAAGATAAGGGTCTTATCATTGGAAGAACCATTGTATTTCACCGACGCATCCATGTTAAGGTCCGTGGCATCATAAGCATTCAATGTACCCGTAGGGTTTGTAACCCCCAGCTTCTGCAGTACCAGTGCTTTGTCATTGGCTGAACCATTATACTTGATTATGCCATCCCTGTTAACATCGCCCGCCCACAACATCATTACTCCGTTATTATTCTTTTGTGCATTGGTACCATAAGTCACCGTTGCGGGAGAGGTAAAGTCAATACTAGTGCTTATGCTATTATTTAATGCAACGGAAGAAGCGGTCATTACACCCAAATGGTTACGGTGCCGCACTGCTACATAATAATTGCCTTCCGGCATCTGTTCAAAACGAACTGCTGAAAAGCCATCCACATCTACTATATTGCCATCACGGCGAAGGAGTGCGGAACGTGTAGTAATAACCTGCCTGGCATCGCTAGTATCGCGCAATTCAAGCCATACCCAGTCAACGATTGCCATGTTGCCGGTAGTATCATACAGGCCTGTTGGTACGGTTTCACTGGAAATTGTAGTATTCATTACCCTGAATCCAAGGGTGCTATAAGGTTCCAATGAGGGCAGCAGGGATTTTTTTCGTAAACTGTCGACCATTAATCCGCTGTTATATCCTCCCTGCAGAAATGCTTTGGCAGATAACAATACACCATTTCTTACAGCAATCACATCTGAGATAGGACTGGCACAGGCTTTAGTAACCTGGAGGGAATAATATCCCGGTTCAGTTGTTGACTGCGTAAAACCTGAATCAATAGGATCGCCATTCAGGAACCATTGGTTCCCCGAGGGGCTGCTGGAGATTAATAAACTACCTGATACGGTTATTACCGGTTTTGTAACGGAGCAGGCAGAGATAACGTTAACGGATACACTAACCAATTTATCTGCATACATTACATCCAAAACATCAGTTCCTTGTTTAACTGCGGTAATTCCTCCATTCTCGTCTACCTGTATAATAGTTTTTCCTTTTCTTGCTTTGAAAGTGGTACCTGATTGAGGACTGGATAAATTTACAAAAGAAGTATCCAATCCATTTATAAAATTCGCCGACACCGTTAATGCCTGCCGGTTATTAACCGAGTCAAATGACAAGGTTCCGGGACTCACTTCAAAATTGGATAACGTTCCTGTTGGTTGAATAAAAATAACTGCGTATGCTGACCAGAGTACACCATTTATATCCCGGCTCATTGCAGTTATGGGAACCCTGTTAACCGGGAATTTTAAGGGTAGTTTGAATTTTACCCGGTAGGGTGGATTGGGGGGCACTGCAAAGATGCCTATATCTTTTACAAGAAAAACGGCCGACTTGGGTACAACGGTCCCAAAGGCCTGGAATTCCAGGGTAATAGAATCATTGGAATGCGACAGGAACGAGCTGCCGATCGCTGGTGAAATTATCTCGATACGATCAGTGGTTACTGCTGTATTACTGACCCTAGAATTGGCAACCATTTTGTTTGTGACCTTTAAGGAGGTTCTTACAATATTTGATGAAGGAGCCAGGTTTTCATTTTTAACCGGAGGACTTGCAACAGGAGCAGGAAAGGAAGTTGCAAAATCTATTTCATATTGCGATAGTAAAAGGGCCTGTATTTCATCTCTTAATTGACCTTTTGTTGTTTCAGTATTGGAAGATTCTGAAGTAAATCCTAAGCCGTCCATATGGATTATGTTGGTTAGATCTGTAACAACACGTGTGCCGGTTAACCCGCCCCGCTGGCTGGTTATCCCGGATATTAAATCGTTATCTTCTCCAATAATCGCATCTATCGGTTGTAACCCATCATTGACCACATCCTTGATAAACGTGTTCCAGTGATTATATGCCTCCGCCTGGCCACCCTTCCAGTTCCCAGTGATAGCATGGGCTTTAACTTTTGTTTCCTTAATCGCTTTCAGTCCGTCACTGTTGGGCTGTAGATCCAGGAAAACGGTGCCAACATCTTTTTGATAAAGTTGAAGTATAGCATTTACATTGACCCCTTCCATTCGAAGGTACTTTTCCCATGAATTCACCTGATCCAGTTTATGGTTCCATAAAACACTCGCCAGTGGAGTTCCTAAATGGGGAGTACCAACTGTTATCAATTTATGTATGGTACCCAGCTGATAATTTTCGGGTTTTTTGTAAGTTGCCTCCGCCCGTCCGTTTGGTGTTTGGGTATACCATCGAGCTATCAACCCACCTGTTCCATGACCGATAACATCCACTTGGGTAGCGACGATACCCCTGTCTCTATATTCCTGCAAGCCTTTTTCAATGGCTTCCTGCAGGCTTTCAACAGGATATCTGAATGCCACCCTTATATTTTGATTGTTTGTGACGGAAGATTCATACCAGGATTGCTGCGAGGGGTATACCACCGTTTGTATATTTAAAAATTTTTGGCGTATTAAAAAACTTTTTAAAGAGCCAAACTCACCAGGTATCAATGAAGGCATTTCCGCAAATTTATATTTATTGCCCAACACCGTCCAAAAGGTAGGAATGAGTATTACGGGCGGGGTATGAATATTAAATACTACACTTTTGGATCCTGCCGAAGAGGCGGTGGCAATTACAAAACTACTCCTTCCATTTGGCGTTAACGGCACATTTCCATTGATACCATATGCATCGGGCGGAGTGTATATTGCAATAACCAACCTGTGACCGTTCACCTCTACAGGTTTTATAGTTACGGAATTAGCACTCACATTTTGGTTCTCAATGTCACTTAGCGACCCATCCTGGTCATGCCCCCCCGGCAGCGAAAGGGTTAACTCAGGCAAGCGTGTTTTTGTACCCATTTCAAGCTCTTTTGCAGGGATAGAACTGGTTAATTGCTTAACTACGACTATTAATTTTGTTACACCGTCGGCGCCAACGCCCGATACAATATTGAACAACTGATCAATCTCTGATGGCATATTTTTAATTGCCGCCTTTTCATCAATCAACATTTTTAATGCTTCGGAAGGCTCCATAATAAGCATGAAAGTATAGGAGTCGGGATACACTACCGCAGTAGGCGCTTTTTGTTGTAGCCCACGCATAAACCGGTAATTATCCACCTGCACCTGCACATTACCAGGGTGTGACTCAGAGGCTATTCTACTCGCACCAGGTTCATGGGACAGCAGGAAAAAAATGATCGTTGATGGAAGAAGAATACCTGACAACAGGAACGTAAAACTTTTCATAAAGATTATTTCTAAATTAAGGCAAACATATTTCAGTACTCCAGGCTGCAAAAATTCTCTGCCTGTAACACAACAAATGGTTCATAGATCTTTGCCAGCGTATTGAATTCTCCATGGTTGCGTATGAAAACAATTTTACATACATGTTTATCCATAGCTGGCATCCCTAAACTCGGCGGTAACGAGCCGCACACCTTTTTAAACACTCAAGGAAAAAAATAAAGTAATTTAATCAAGCGTAGGTACGGGTTATAAAGAACATTAAATATAATAACTCATGCTCCGTGAGGTAATTCTGAACGCAATCAGGGAGATTGATGAATCCAAAACAGGAAGAATAGAAAGCATCTTCCGCTTACCAAGATATAAATAAAAACAATATTAACAAACTAAAATGTTGCTTAATTGCCGAAGAGTGATTAGCAATATAGTTTGACCTAATCATTTATAAAACGATAAATTGTAGCATGATTCAATTTGGTAATCCCGGTAAACTTCGTCGACGATTAGATGGAGGACGTGCTAATACATGATAGCTGATAGACATTGAATGGGTTATATAACATTTACATTAACACAAGCTTCAATTTCCAGTAGTTTTATTATAAGAACCACAGATCTATAAGGACCGATAGTACTATTACAAGCACACATTGTTAATAGCATCTACATAAGTCCCATCGAGCAAAATATTCCAAGGTATGTTGGTGCTATCATATTCAACGCGAATGCAAGCATCCGGCTTTGTTATTGTAGCATTAACCCATTTTAAGGCTCGTTATATCCGTGAGGTTGAGTGGAAGATGGTTTCGTTATCGGGCTATACAACCTGGCATTTGTATAAAATTAAACAGGATGAAACCGAACTGAATGATGTGCCAGCGCAATATACCGAAGTAGCAGATAAGCTTTCCCCATGCAATGGAGTCGGTGGGCCAATAACCACCAGGTGTTTCCAAAACCTACGGCTAGAGGAGGTCGTTATACCATGCCATTAACTCTTTAACAGTTACATCAATAAACATAACCTTTATATAAATATTTATAAGTAACTATTTTTAATTAAATTACCCAAATGACAATTGAACAATTCAAATTGTTGAATGATTCTGAAAAAGAACAGGCTGTGTGGAGAGATGGGGTTTTTTTATCGAATTATGATGAATGGAACAGTATGTTTGAAGTTTACAAGTTGTTTAATTTTTACGTTTCCTTTTGCTACCAGCTGGATAAAAATGAGATGGCTGAAATTACGGCTTATGTTTATTTAGATGAATTGCCTCTGTTGATTAAGGCATATAATTTAAACTAATCGGGAAAGGCACACAGGCGATTATCGTAAAGCTACAGCCGCATCTGACTTAACATTATTTAAGTATTGCGAATCTGTCTTTCAGATCCAACGCCTTTTCGATATCGCAGCCGAATACAAAAATTCTAATCCATTTATCATTAGGTCCGCCATACGGAATTTCGTCTTTCCAGGAATTGATATTTCTATTTTGAAGTTCCGTTAATAATTCCTTTTCTATTGATTTGTCTTTGATAAAACCTATCATATGCCTATTTGCGGACTTGTCGTCGGTGATAGTTTTGAAAGCAAAAACTACAGCCTCCTTTTCTGATTGAAAATATTCAAGATAAACTTTTTCTCCTCGTTCTGTGTAATACCAAACCCATAAATTGTTCACTGTGCCCAGCCCGTAACCTTCATGAATATTTCTACCACCGATACCGTAACTATCGTTGTAACAATTAGTGGTCATCCAGTGGTCAAGTTGTTCTATTGTTGATAAATCCATTGATAGATTTTCTTAGGTTGCAATTAAATTGGCTGTATTGTAAGCATTTTCCATTCCACTTTATTTTACTCTCTTATAGATCGTTTCTGTTGCCTTCTCTTCATCGCCTTCCGGTGAAATATTAAAAGCCGTAATTTTAAGTTCATCGTCATTTACAATGTCAACTTCGGTACGCCAACCCCAATGTTGTTCAAGTTCAGGTGTTACGTAAGTATAGCTGCCAAGCATTGTAAAAGTATCTTCCCCTTTCTTTCCTTCAGAGAACATGATGGCAGAGTTATTATGAAAACTGTCAATCCAGGCACTCTGCAATTTCCCTAACCCAAGATGATAACCATAAATTGTAATTCCTTCGAGTGCCTTATCTCCAAAGCTTCCTTTGTATTCATGCAAAATAAATCGTCCGTCAAGAATAAGTCGCATGCTTCCACAGACGGGTGATTCATCAGCAATTTTATCTGGTTCGAACCATGTTTTTGTTACACCTTCCCATTCACCTGCTAATTTGCTAAGTTGAAAATGTACCCCCGAAGCCTTAGAAGTTTCCAGTTTTTCGCTCATAATTATCGTTTCTATTTTGAATCATACTAATCATATTTTCTAATTGATGAGAAATTAAATGAAAATACAAAAAGTTTAAATATTTCGAGATTGTTTTTATTGAAGAAAAAATCGCCGGAATATACACTCGCCGTGAACTGGATTGGATCAGCGTGCAGCCATGTTGCACAAATCAAATTTATTTATGATATATCCATGTTAAAAAAACCAAAGAATATTTATATGTTTTACGCTACAATAAATCCAAATTAGGAGTAGCTTTAGTAGTAGTAAAGAATACAGGTTTGAAGACGTTACTTTTTTTACTGTTAATTCTCCATGTCACCTTCCCATCGAAGGCGCAGCCTGTTACATGCACGTTTAAACAACCGCTTATCACCATTCACTTCGGGGCTGGTAATGTGCGCGACCTGAATCTGCTGGAACCTAACAGCTACAGGCGGGTAGCAAGTTCTTGTCCTACCGATGGTCACTACACATATACTTCGTTTACCAGCGACTGCTTTGGTGGTGACTGGGTTACACTGCCGGAAGACCATACGCCCGGTGATGCAGCCGGCAATATGATGCTGGTAAATGCGTCGCCAAGGAGCAGTATGTTTCTAACAACATCGATAAACGGTTTAAAGGGCGGCGCTATCTATGAGTTTGCTGTTTGGATGCTGAATGTGTGCAGGCCCACTGAAAAGTGTCCCTATCCACTCTTACCTGATATTGTTATCATGCTGCAAACACCCGACGGGAAAGTAGTGTCGCAGTTTAGTACAGGGGAACTAGTACGACGCGATGCACCGCAATGGACTCGCTACCAGGTTCTTTTTACTGCACCAAGGTCTGAAATGCCTTTAACCCTTACCATGATCGATAATGCGCCCGGAGGTTGTGGAAATGACTTTGCATTAGATGATATTACTTTTCGCGAGTGTATACCGGTTAAACCTGTAATAAGTGCCAAGCCTAAATCACCTGTTACAACAAAACCAAAACCCGCGCCGAAAACACCGGTCATAGTAAATCAGAAATCTGTAATTCCAAAGAAACCTGATACAACAAAATTGAACCCTGTAACACCAAAGAATACGGAGATAGTAAAACAAAAACCTGCAACACCAAAACCACTACCTAAAAAACAAACTCCCCAGCCTGTAAAAAAACCATTACAAACCAGCGAAATCACAAAACCGCAGGCGGATTCTCCAACGCATACCGCACCTGTTATAAAACCAAAACCAGTAATGTTTCCTGCTCCACCGGCCGCATTATTAACCCGACCCAATTTATTGATAAAAGAAATTGAAACGGATGCCCCCGAAGTCAGGCTCGACTTATATGACAATGGTGAAATAGACGGTGACACCGTTAGTGTTTATCACAACAATGTATTGTTGTTTTCGCATGCCAGGCTTTCGGAGAAAGCCATATCATTTAACATTACCATGGATGCCGAACATCCCCATCATGAACTGGTAATGGTTGCGGAGAACCTGGGATCTATTCCACCCAATACTTCACTGATGGTTGTAAAGGCGGGTACTAAACGGTATGAAGTTTTTATTTCATCCTCCGAACAGAAAAATGCAAAAGTGATTATTGATTTGAAGGAATAAGTTTAATTAAGATAGCTCAAACCGCTGGCAGTGAATTAATGGGCTATGATCCACCAGGATTCAATGATCTATTTTAAAGGTTGGCCGTCAATAATCCATAGAGATGTTCTTAAAATTATGATTCACTAACAACTGGAGAATCTTTCAATCCAAAATTTCTTAAAGAATATTCAAGTTCGCTGGCTTTATCTAATAAAAGTTTATTATTTATAAAAGGAGCGATATCTTCCGGTTTATTCATGAGATTGACGTTAAACACGTTTTTAAAGTGAATATAACTTAGAGAAAAGTTCAACCTTACCTTCAAATACGAAAAAATACGCTGATCGTTTTTGTAAAGCGCTGCATAATCAACCAATATATAATCCGTATCTGGAAGTAACCGGATAGCATTAAATATATTTTCATTATAAGCAATCCATACTTTAAGGTATGAGGTGGCAAATTGTTTATAAAGCCGCTATTTTTTTACCTTATTTCTCCCTAACTTCCATAGATATGCGCTGAAGCGGCCACGGGCTAAATATTTTTTTTCAGCCCTTTAATAGATCCTGCTAATCAGTGAGCTTACTGATGAAGAGTAATTTCTGATTATGAATAAATACCCGGCACCTGAAATAAACTCCTGGTAAACTGGCAGGAACAGGCATTATTTTTTCGACGCATGTTGTTACCTGTGAAAATGAGTTACGTATGTATGAAAGCCTGAATTAATATTTGCTTTAAAGTGATTAGTGCTCGTAAAGTTCATATCATCATAAAACTCTGAAAGTAATTCCTGGTTAGAAAAATCAATGGCAGTTATCTGCAACCTGCGGACAGTCTGATCATTGATTTCTGTTCTATCAATTTGCCAACTGCCCGTAAAGCTCACATTCGCCGAATTAACATAGCTAAGGCTTCCATTTTCATGGAAAGTAAATGTGCCACTAGTGAAAGGAAGATTATTTGAGTTGCCACCCAAACCAACTTTATTTACATTTGTTATTCGCCATGTACCTATAATTCTATTATCATAACTTTTTAGAAAATCTTTACTGCAACCAAAAAACAATACAGGAGAAAGCAGGAGAGCCAGCGCGTAGAGGCGTTTCATTGTTAGCGGTTTGTGGTGTGATTATAAAGTTCGTACCTTTTCAGAATGTTCTAATTGTGGCAGACTGTATTAACAAAATATTTGGTATTACGCTAAACATAGATTTCAAAAAAAACACCCCGGGTGTTGAGAACTCAAGCAGTTAATTTCCCTAAAAATTTTCAATGGATGCCACCAGGCATAACAGTTCCAATTTAGGTTCAACCTCCAAATTACTTGCCCATAATTCAGCCTCGAATTTTTTAAATGATTCAAGTGCTTGCAATACCTCGTGTGACGCTTCATTTTCAAATTGGTCAAAGTGCATAAATGTTTTTCCATCTGGCAGTAAATAGCAGCTGTATTTAATGCCGGGGTGATTGATGGTCTTTACCTCCGCGACTACCTCCCTGATATTTTCCTGGTTAGTGGCAGCATATTCCAATGTGGTGGTGTACTGTACCCTGACGATTTTCATATGAATAATGTTTGGTATAATTAAAATTACGTTGAAAATGATTTTATTTTGGGGGGTGAAGCAGACATTTTAAAGGGGTAATCGCGACCTTTGATTGATTTGTCAGTGGGTTTTCAACTGTCAGGGTACTGTTATCGTCAAAAAAATTATTAACAAACTTAAATATTTAATGCCATGTGGAATCAAACCCGCTTAACCGAACTTTTAGGCATCGAATATCCCATACTGTTAGGTCCCATTGGCGGTGGGTTTTCAACCCCTGAACTTTTGGCTGCAGTATCAAACGCAGGTGGACTGGGCAGCTTCGGGGCCTACACGCTTACCCCGCAGGAGATATTGGAAGCAGGCAAGGCCATAAAAACAAAGACCAACAAGCCCTATAATATTAATCTCTGGATTTCGGATGTTGATGAACGGTTAGGCAACTATCCAGTCAGGGACATAGATAAAATAAAGACACTCTTCAAGCCATATTTTGATGAGTTGAGCATACCAATGCCGGATCTGGATACCAATATCCCCTCGAAATTCCTGAAGCAAGTGGAAATCATTCTGGAAATAAGGCCGGCCGTATTTAGTTTTATATTTGGTATTCCCTCAAAAGAAATACTGAAAGAATGCCGCAGGCTTGGAATCAAAACCGTTGGTGCGGCCACCACGCTTGATGAGGCCCTCGCCCTGGAAGAAGCAGAAGTGGATGCGATTATTGCCGCTGGTTTTGAAGCCGGTGGTCACCGGCCGTCGTTCCTGATGCCGGCATATGATTCTTTAACGGGAACGTTTGCCCTAATACAGCAGTTGAAAAAAAAAATAAAAATACCTGTTATTGCCGCTGGGGGTATTGCTGATGGTAAAGGCATTGTAGCCGCATTAACGTTAGGTGCAGATGCTGTTCAAATAGGGACAGCCTTTTTGGTTACCGATGAGTCAAATGCTACACCCATTCATAGGGCCGCCCTTTTTTCTGATGAATCTAAATACACCGTACTCTCCAAATCACTGACGGGCCGTATGGGCAGGATGATCCGTAATCGTATCACGGAAGAAATTAAATATGAAACAGAAGTG
>JBDSBP010000290.1:0-3247 GCA_039921525.1 Chitinophagaceae bacterium
CCCCAATATAAATTCCGCCAAATATATATGGATTAACGCCATACTTTGTACCCAGGCTTAAAAACCATTCTTTAAAAAGTTCCCACCATCCCATAATTTTATCTTTTGATTAAAATATTATACAAACGGGAAAAGGAATTTCAACAGTTTTTTTAAAGTGCCGGTTAACTGCCTTTCTTTATGTTTAACGATGATCATTTGATTTACCCGGGAGGCAACCGTATGGATAAATTTAATTGAAAATATCACTAATTCCAAGACCTTTTATATTTGCAAGAATTAAATCCTGTAGCAGTTCTCCAGCATTCGGTGCAATCATACTGCCACCCAATATTTTTTCCTTTTTAAATAATCCTCCTTTGCTAATGAACAGAACTAATTTACTGTATTGATGACTGTCAACAATAGCCCGGTCATCATCTTCAAAATCCATATCCAGCTTTTCAAAGAAAATATTTCTTTTCAATAATACTTCTTCACTCAATCCAAATGTAGCCACTTCGGGGTCGGTGAATGTTACCCATGACATGAAATCATTATTCAATTTCTTTTTAAATGGAGAAAAGAAATTATTAAGCGAAAGCCTGGCTTGCTGCTCGGCAGCATGGGAAAACATCAGCGAACCTGAAACATCTCCACAGGTATATACCTGTTTATTGGTAGTTTGTAAATATCTATTAACTACAATTTTATCGTCCTTTACTTATATTCCAGCCTATTCAAGCCCTACATCTTTTAAAGCAATTACTCTTCCTATGGCAACAAAAACGGCATCAAAACTTTGTTTAAAATTGTTTCCGTCTTTTTGTTGAATGACAGCTTCATTAGCATTTGTAAATTCTTTTACCTCGGCATTAAGATGAAAGGTAATTCCTTCTTCTTTTAATTGTTGCATCAGAATATTGCGTGTAAGATATAGATATTTCACAAAACCTTCAGCTATCCGGAAACATTCCGACCGCTGAGTTGAAAATCCTTTGGAAATGAGTGATCACAAGATTTTTCAGGATGAAAAGGGAACGTGTGTAAAGGCAAAACTTCCTTTAAAGCTTTCGGAGAGCAATGGGATTATAAAACTGGCAATTACCGATCTGTCATTCGTGGCAGCCTCGAATTAAATAATGCACCGAATGAGCTTGGCCAAGGAATTAGATCGTGTTGAAACGCAAAGTATTTAATCAGCTTTATTTTCGGGAAAATCTATTTCCGGGTCATCCTTAGGTATATATAAAAATAATTGATTTATACAATCATATTTTATATATTAAAAAGATTTTGTTCCTATGAAAACCAAACTTCCATATGTTCGAAATGGCTTTCATAAAAAGATTTTTTTCACAAGACATATTTAATTTCAGTCCCGGGATGCCCGTAATTTATTTACGATCTCGGGGCTTATATGATCCTGCCTTGTTAAATTGGAATCCACAAGTGTGCCTTTAACACCGGTAGTAGAAGAAATCGCATAGAGTAACGTATTGCAATCAGAACCAAATTTCCCTTCGAACCTATAGGTCTCGTCAACACTAAATTGTTCAGGGTTCAACCTTATCTCTATATTTCCGCAATAAAGACAAAATGGATGTGCTTCAAATTCGGCATCATAACCTCTTCTTTTTAGATCGGCCAAAGCGTCGATAAGTGAATCGTAATTTTTCATATTCGTATAATCTTTGCAAATTATTTATTAAGGTGTTTCAAAAAAATGTTTGTTATAATGCCGTTTAATTATACATTCTAATGAGCTTTCCCGGTTTTACACACAATAAAAATCCCTCTGAAGGCATTTGCAAAACGTTTTTTTCGATCTCAATTAAAATTTATAAGAGTAGTTTTTATACTGGCATTCACAAGTACCTGTTTATTTACAAAACTAATTTCATGCGATTGCTTTTTCAATAGTTAGATGGTGACTATTGATGTATTTGTTACTTATTGTTAAAATACCTCCTGTTAAAATCATCGTTGATCAAAGCACAAATTCACCGGAAAATTTTTTCGTAGAAATGCCGTCAGGCAGCGCGTTTATTTTACTACCACAAATGCATTTTGACTATCACCCACCCATTTGTACTTATAAATCGTACTTTGTTGTTGTCCGTCCTTTGCTTTGTCATTATGTGATATATAATATAACCCATTGCCTAAAGGGCACAACCCAGTAGCTCCCCACTCAAAAAACCAGCCCCTTATACCTGATTTGGTATCCCGGAGTCCAGCCTCCAGCAATGAAAGTGTTTTAACTTTTATATTCTGATTATCGGACTTTATGTACCTTTTGAAAGGCTTTTTATTGACCTTAATTACAAACAGATCGTAATTTCGAAATTGAGCTTTTGATCCGTGGTATACCGCAGCAAATAAATTTCCCGTATATTGATCATAGGCTAAATTTTGGATGCCATAAAGGGTATTGCCTGTTTTCACGAAATATTTTTCTAATGGCTTTTTCGGTCCCGAATGATGCAGTTTATCCTGTAATAGTTTCCGCGCATACTTTTTCCAATCACTAACATCGTATTTTAAAATAACCTGGTTGTCATTATCGCTTCTGGTAGTATCTCCATAAATACCGTATGCTACGTAAAGAAACTTTTTAGTAGAGGTTGGGCTTCCTATTGATGGAGCAAATGCAACTCCGTCTATTCCTGAACAGCCAAACCGATGCGGCTTTTGTTCATTACCATCTTTTACCTTTGCTGTATAATCATTTACGGCCTCCCTGATATAAACCGTACGTAACAAATCTTCTTTTTCTGCATCCATGTTTGGGCGTACAATGCGTGATCCTTCGAATATGGCAATATAAAATCCGTCCTCATTGATGGGTTGAATTCCCAATTCTTTTTTTATGCCTTTACCTATTGCATCATTTTTGTATTCCAATGAACCATATATTTTTCCGTCATCCGTAAAATCCAAATCACCAAGATGCCCGACAAAACCAGTAACACTACCTATTAATTTGCCCGAGATATCTAATTTGATCAACTTATCGGTAAAAGAAAAGTAAACATATCCGTTTGCTTTATCCACCGCAACGCCTTGCACATGAAATGCGCCCTGTTTACCTGAATAAATAGAATCCGGCAGGTTTATAGTTTGAGATTGAGACCGCAGCGTTAGTGCTGTAATAACAAGGACGTATAAAACGAAATTTTTCACCCTTTTTCTGGTTAAGTTAAAATGAGTAAAGGTAACTGTTCCAGAAGAAAATAGATTTTACAACTTAAGGTGATTTGAGGGA
>JBDSBP010000291.1:0-12255 GCA_039921525.1 Chitinophagaceae bacterium
ATGCTTGTAGGTATGGGACAAAGCGGTAACCAACAGTATAATGGAATTTTACTGGAAGGTCCGGGAAATACAATAGAGCTTAACTCTGTGGTAAATACAGGGTACAGTGGTATTACATTCGCAGGTGAATCTTGCCTCATCAAAAATAATTATGTAGATAATTTCTGCCTCACTGTTGAAGATGGCGGTGGTATTTATACCTGGGGCGATCTTACCAAATACAACAGGAGAATAATTGGCAATATCATTGTCAATGGGATAGGTACATCTGAAGGTACTACCTATGAATTCAGCACAGGCGCCACCGGTATTTTCCATGATGATGAATCAGCGAACGTGGAGATGGCCGATAATACCGTTGCAAACTGTAGCAGGGCGGGCATCTTTTTTCATAATTCGCATGAAATGTCCATGAAAAATAATACTGTCTTTAATAACAGGACACAAATTACCATGATTCATGATCCAATTTCCATTAACCATCCTATCAGAAACCTGACACTTGATAACAATATCCTGTTTTCACGTATTTCCAGTCAGTTCCTTATGGAAATAGGTAGTATTACGAATGATTTGGCAAATTTTGGTTATTTCAATAACAATTATTATTCAAGGCCTGTGGACGATAACGGTGTAATTTATAGTTATTATAGAGATGGTTACGGCATTTGGCAATATGCTTTTTACAATGTAGATGGCTGGAAAGCAGCCTATGGTAATTATGACCAGCAGTCTAAGGCAAGCCCTGTAAAAATACCTTCTTATATAATCAACGGTGTTAATGGAGGAAACAGGTATGCCAACAGCGGGTTCAATAGTAACACAAGCGGTGTCTACTGTTTATCAAGTCCGGGAAAATGTGCCGTATCATGGAACAATGGTGGTAAACTTGATGGTGGGGCGTTGCAGGTTACTTATGATGCCAACGGTGGTAATATTAACAATGTAGGAAATTATATAGATATAGGCCCTGTGCAAGCGGGTAGAAATTACCAGATCAAATTCAGTTTGATTGGCAACCAACCTGGTAAAACTCTTAAGGCATTCCTGATGGATGGTTCATCGTATGGGCATATTTCAGAAACCAGGTATTTTAATATGGGTACTTCCCGGACTGAAAATGAATTTATGTTTACTTCACCCGTTTCAACGGTTACCACGCTGCTTGCTTTTGAAAACAGTGGCCCCGATTGCCCTTACTGGATGGACAATTTGCAGGTATATGATGTAAACATCGCCGTGGCAAATCCAGATGACTATATAAAATTCATTTATAATGCAACTTCCAACGCACAATCTTATGGTTTAAGTGGTAATTATGTTGATGCGAAGAATAACCTCTTTTCAGGCAGTATAAACCTGGGGCCTTTCTCTTCAGCAGTGCTAATAAAACAAACTGCAGGACAATTATCTCAAACCGCCACACAAAGGCAGGCAAATGTAGTGTCGTCGCAAATAGTGCAGGAAGCGGAGGATTCTAAATCATTAAGTGTTAAGGTTACTCCTAATCCGACGCGTAATACCTTGCAAATACTTTTAAACGCACCGCAAGGCACCCAAAAAACGAGTCTTTCGATATATTCCATTTCGGGTGTTCTAATGAAAAATGTGCCTATATCCAGCTCAACACAGAACTTGAACGTGGATGTTTCTGCCTGGAATACCGGTGCATATATCATTAATTATGTATGCGATGGACATATTATATACAAGAAATTTGTTAAACAGTAATTTGAAAAATCCGATCAATAGTGCAGGCTGTCTTTATAGACAGCCTGCTTCATTTTTACCCGTCCAGTAATATTCTTGATACTGGTCATTAAATTGAACTTGTTAATGCTGATATTTTATGCTTTCAAAACTGTTTAATCACCAGACAAGCAGAAAAGTATGCGCTTAAACGATAACATCAAAACAATAAATTGGATTTGTTTATTGATAATTCACTTAGCTTCAGCTCTTAATATATTCTAATCCCTTTCAAGGACAACCATATTATTTTCTGAATTGTAGTTCGCAAAAAACTAAAAGATAAAATTCAATTTTATAGAACGTAACATACTATTTTTAAGAGGAACTCGTTTATCTTTGGGGCATCTTTTTTGGTATATATCCCTGGTGATCTATTCTATGTTGGAAAAGTTTAAAACCCTTTAATTCAAAAAGTATGAAAAAAATATCGTTTGCAATGAATTCATGCATTGCGTTGCTGATGTTATTAACCATTACATCCTGCCAAAAAGGATCAGATACTCCTGTTGCTGCCCAAATAACAGTAGTGAATCCCGGTTTTGAAGATTCTCTTAAAAGTTGGAAAGTAGAAACTGCGTATGTAGGGATCTATGGTTTTAAGGCAAGCATCGATGCGGTTCGCACCGGTAAACTTGGACTTAACTTCTATGCTGCACAGACATGGCATTATGCGGGAGCACCGCAGGAAACACCTTGGAATGGAAAAATATACCAAACTATAACCGGCCTGGCAGATGGTATTTATACGTTAAAAGTTCATGTTGATGGTTTAGGCACGGGCATGTATCTTTGGGCCAATGGAGGCGGTGGTGATGTAAAGGTTGCCATAAAAGGTAAAACCAACGAATTAAATACATTGGACTTTACCGTATCAGGAGGAACGGCAAAATTTGGTTTTACGTGTATAGATGCCAATGGTACCGATACCACACCGTTCGCGCCTTACTTTCACGCTGATGATGTAGAGCTATGGACTAAGCCAGTTTAGATTCCCATTCCGGTTTGTATATTAAACTAACAGATTTATAAACGTATAATTATTTATCGCCTTTTGCAGTTCCTGTCGGAATAGCAAAAGACGATTTTTTTATTTACATATTGATCACTATTACCGGGAATACACTTTTGATAACCCTCTTCCCTTTGTCTCCTACAACTAATTTTATAATCCAGACAAAATTTGATAATTCTTCTTGGGTTTGACACGATTTTGATTTAACTAATTGGAAATCAAAGGAAGTCGTCTTTGAATTTACCCCTACAAATAAAGGAGCAGGTGGATTACCATGGTGGCTTCGCTTATTGCGCCAGGCAGTAATGGTGTATATATCGTACACATTGTTTACTATCGACACATCATCACCAAAAAGATAGTGAAGTAATTATAAGCAGATGGGATAACGTCAAATCATCCTGGAATTGTGCAATAAAAAAACCCGCCGGTATGGCGGGTTTTTTTATTGCACAACATATAAGGTCTATCGCTGTTATAATCAAGATCCACAAATTACATTTCAAACTCCCTGAATTACTAACGCTGCCCTGGTTTCAGTAGTTGTTTTAGCGAATGACTTCCCAACTGCCTCCACTCACCAGTTCGTATAAGTAATGACGCAAATTTTTTAAACGTGAAATGAATGCTGAAATAATAAAAAATCGATTCTCTTTTTATTCTGGCAGCCTCCTTAATATCTTGTTTAATTCGGTTTACGTTCTCTTTCTCCAGGATGGCATTACTAATGTACTTTAATTTATCCAGGCATTGAACGACAACATCCACATTATCCTCCTTTAAAAGCGGCTCACAGTTATAACGAAGGCATTCCACTTCATTGCCATTAATCGCATAATCATACCCGGTATAATAATGTATATTTCGCAATACCTGCGTATACTGGGATGTTTCATACTCAGATTTTTTAGTAACCCTGCAAAGGCTTTCATCTGAAAGGCGATAGTCTAGCAGCACCTCGTTAAGACTGGCAATTTTATAACGCCTCGATAGTTGCCACCACAATTCAAAATCCTCCGAATAGGGCGTATTATACATTCCAACGTTCATCACCTCGCTTCGCTTATACATCACAGTTGGATGGTAAATGCAACATTGAAAAGTAAGCACATAATAGTGATAGTCGCTGTTTATCTTACCGGTAGGTACCAGTTGCTTGTCGGGTGTTATTTCCCTCGTCCAGGTAGCCAGCAGTGTGCAGTCCTGGTTAGTTTGAAAATAATCGTACTGTTTTTGTAAACGTGTTGGGTAACTGATATCGTCTGCATCCATTCGCGCAATAAGTTCGGTGGAACACATTTCAATGCCCCTGTTGAGGGTGGCAGAAATACCAAGATTATTTTCATTTTTTACTAAACGTATGCGTGGATCGTTATACCTGTTGATAATCTGCACACTGGAATCAACGGAGGCATCATCAATTATGAGCAATTCAAAATCAGTTAGCGTTTGCTGCAGGATGCTGTCTATGGCCTCCTCCAGGTATTTCTCAGCGTTATAAACAGGCATTAACACGGTTACCAATGGCATATTACTTTTTAATACGTTTTATAACCCGGTTAAATAAATTCCTGATAAAATGAATAACCGGCCGGTTATAAGGTTCATAAGCTTTATAAATCAACCATTCTATTTTCTGATTCCGGATATTATTTTGCCGCATATAAAGTTTAAGCCATTTCAGGAAATATTTCCTTACAACAGCATAATCTCCTTCCTGGGTAACCTTTTGAACAAGCGATCCTTCTCTTTGACGATACCTGTTATTACATAATGATGAAATATACACAAACTCATTCAGGTAAATTTTAAATAGAAACGCCTGATCCTCGTACATCTGGTATTTACCGGTGAAATGGGCTTCGAATCCCAGGTGCCGATCAAAAACCGTTTTCCGAACAATTATACCTGAAGGGCAGGGTGCCGCTCCGTCAGATAGTGGATACAAAATCTCTACAAGTTGCGGTGGAGAAAATACTTTGTCTTGCTGTTTACCAACCTGGATGATCTCATCTTTTGATGAATTATACTTTTTGTTCCAGCTATACCAATATTCGGAAGCTTCGCAGATCATGCCAACCTCCGGGTACGCCTTTATCAGGTCTACCTGCTGCCCAAGTTTTGCGGGAGACCAAACATCATCTGCATCCAGGATGGCTATTAGTTCACCCCGTGCCAATGAAATGCCATGATTGCGGCTTGCACTCAGGCCCATATTACCATGATGCGGATGTTCTGTATAGATAACTTTACCGGGATTTTTTGCAGCAAAATCTTTAGCTATTATAGTGCTGTCATCGGTAGAACCATCATCTATCAAAATCAATTCCCAATTGCCGTAATCCTGGTGAAATACACTATCTAATGCCTCACGCAGAAAATACTGTTCATTCAAAAAAGAAATAATTACAGAAACCAGGTAAGTAGGTTGTTGGTTCATTATAAAAATTGAGCAGACTTTTTCCAGGTAAGCAGCCATCTCTCAAACTCATTTCCGTTCCAGTTCTTAACCTGGAATCTGCCTATTTGAAAAGGATTTGTATGATTAGTTACCAACTTTTCCGCCGTTGTAAAAGCGGCGTACAGGTGCAGGTCTTTAGCAACAGCTAACGTCAAATCGTTATAGCTGCCATATGGATATGCAATAGAATCAATTGATCGTGCACAAAGGTTTTCAAGGTATCGTTTGCTTTCGGAAATTTCTGCTTTTTGTATTTGAAAGGACTGGTATGAAAGAGCTGTGTGTGTAACGGTATGCATGCCCAAATCGATGAGGGGATGGCTAATAAGATCTTTCAAGTGTTCCCGGGTCATGGGTAGATCTTCTCCACTGGAAGGTGCCTTGAAAGAAGCCCAATTTTTAATTTGCGAAAGCACCGATTGCAATGCATCGTATTGTAAAGGTTTGATTAACTCCCATATGGCAAGATATAATTCGCATCTACGGTTAGGAGGTCGGTCCGGCCACACCCATTGTTTATGTTGCAATAAGTGAGCATTTGTTAATACATCATCCTTTTTTAAATCGAATTCAAAGCCGGTACCGTTAATGGATAAGGTGAGATGAACTGGCAATTTCGGATAGCATAATAATATGCTCTCTAATTCGTCCCACCAGAATTGTTGCTTCCTGCCGGGATATAAAGTAGGTATAAAAAAGCTGGCGGCGCATTTGTATTTTTCTAATAATGGTTTTGCTTGCAGGTAATTATCGCTATACCCGTCATCAAACGTAACACAAATACTATATTGATCGATTGATTTTTGATGGAGGTTTTTAACTAGCGTCTTAACTGGAATCAGTTTACCTGTTCTTTGCAAAACCTTCAAATGCTGCTCGAAGTTTTCAGGGCTTACCGCTAACTGCCATGGATCTTGCGATACTTCAGCAATGCGATGATACATCAACACCAATGCCCGTGGTTCAAATAAGTACCGTATTCTTTTTAGCAGCTGCATATTTGACTCAGGCCGGTTTAATGGCGGTCGCAGTAATTATTACCTGGTAATGAGGATCATTGTAATCCAGATGATCTTTGGTAAGTTCGGGCAGCCCCATGCCAAATAAAAAAGCGGTTGCTACCATAACGTTGCCAAATGTTTCTACTTCAATGTTCCTGACAGGAAATATTTCAGAAAGCATTTTTGTTATAGAGCTTTCTGTAAAGGAATATAACCATATCTTTTTCCATTCACCCTGATCTATCTGACTGATTCCCGGAACGGTAAGCAATAAAATACCTCCAGGCTTCAATACACGGTAACAGGTTTGAAGGGCTTCTTTATAATCGTATATAAGATGCAATGTTTGCGTAAGTACAATACAATCAAAACTATCAGCCGGTAAATCAGGAACGTTGCTCAGGTCACCCACAAAAGTGGCCTGTTTGTTATCACTGTCTATGTGCAGCACATCGCTTTTTGTAACACGCGTTTCACCAAACTTCAGGGTGTATTCGTTATCGCCAATTTCCAAAACCCTGCCCTGGATAAGAAGGGAGTTTTTATTTAAAAAATTTTCTATATAGTACCGGTCAATTGGCCCACCGCGCTCGTAGCCAAAACTCACGCTAAATGGCTTTAACCGTTTAAAATCGCCCATGGCAACTTTCCCCGGCGCAGGAATATAATTTTTATACAGGCCGGCCTGATATAATTTCTTTAATATAAAATTGAAATTGCGCTTTATCAAACTCTTTTTGATCAGCATGAAGGGCTTGGTTATTAGGTATTTAAAGTATAAATCCTTTCGGTATAATTGAAGGGTATTGAGCTCTGCTTTTTTTCTGTTCGCGTTCCTGTTGTCATTTTTTACAAGGTTCGCATAAATATTAATGCAGTAATGATCTTTCCAAAATTTTAGTCCCTGCTGGAAGGATTGTCTTTCCGTTTCAGATTCTAATACTGGTTTTTGGCGGTTCAATACGGTTAACGCAGATTCCAGCATCATGGGATAATTCCCTGACATATTCGTATCATGCCGATTGTAAACGGCAACCTGTTTGGTATGATGAATAACAGGGTATTTCCTGGCGACTTTTAAATAGATATCATAATCTTCGCACGCTTTCAGGGAGATATCATATCGAAGTTCATTAAATACCCTGCGTCTATACATCACAGTGGCATGCATGGCTATATAATTCCGCTGAAGCAGGTAGATATAATGATCTTTCTCCACCACCTGCTTTACCTGTTTGCCATCGTTCATCGCGGTATCAGTATAAGCTCCCGAAACAAAACCTGCCAGCAGGTTATCCTGCAGGTATGCCACATTGATAGACAGAGCGTCATCAAACAGCCAGTCATCGGCGTCTAAAAATACCAGGTATTCCCCGGTGCTGCAATCGATCCCTGTATTTCTTGCGGCAGACAATCCCTGGTTTGACTGGTAAATATATGTAACGGCCTGGTAAGTTTGGGCTACCACCCGGGTATCATCGATCGAACCATCATCCACCACAATAATTTCATGGTGTTTGTAATCCTGTGCCAATACGCTCTCAATGGCCCTTGCCAGGTATTTCCCATGATTATAACAGGGAATGATGACCGAAACAATCGGCGTTGACAAAAGCTTCGTCATTTAATAAGAGGCAGCGAAGTTTAGGATGGAGTGTTTTTGTTTTTATAATAAAAGAGAATGCCGGATATGACTCCTCTTATTTCGCTAAATAAAGTACGGTTCTGGAAGGAGTAGCGGGGAAAACCACTGATTATAAGCTTCCAGTACCATTTGGGTAAAATGCGAAATAATCTTTTTTTATACCCTGCTTTTTCATTTTGATTTTGCTGAATAAGGGCAGCCGCGGCAAATCCCCGCATGTAGCTAAAAAGTTGTTTATGTAACTGCTTCAATTCTTTTCTATGCTCATGATATACTACGGCTCTTGGAGTGTATAGTATGGCACCGCCGTTCGCAAGTACCCGGTACCACATTTCAGAATCTCCGCTGCAGCCGGCGGCACCCACGTCCAGGCGTTCATCAAAGTAACCCACTTTTTCGAATACCGATTTACGGAAAGCCATATTGGCGCCGGCGCCAATTTCCCATACCGGTGGCCCTTCCTCCAGGTTTTTTTTGAAGTATTCGCTGTTGTACAATTTATCTTCATAACCCCTGTTAAAGCTCCAGAATTTTTCGAATATCTGTTGTGCCTCTGATTCAAGAGCAGCCGCTATAACTAACCCTGTACTTGCCTGGATATTTGGGGATTGAAATGCCTCCCAGGTTCTGTATGTCCATAAGGAGTGTACTAAAACGTCGTCGTCTATATAAGCAACTATGCTACTTTTTGCGAGTCTCGCACCTGTGTTTCTGGCAATGTCGAGTCCTGGGCGAGGTTCTCTGCAATAAGTTATTTCGGGGAATTGTGCCACAACAATCCGGCTGCCATCATCTGAAGGGGTATTGTCCACCACAATGATTTCGTTTGGAAAACATTGTTGATTTCGTAACTGCTCGAGGCAATATTTCAATTGGCTGCTTCGGTTACGGGTACATATTACAACCGAAATATCTACTGACTTTGGTAAAGCAGTAGGAAGGATGTGAGAAAATACCTGATCCATTTTTATGCTAAAGATGTCAATATTACCGTTCAGAAAAGCACTTTTATAATCAGGCTTTGCCAGGCTTTGTTCTGTAATATAAAAATCAATGGCAGGTTCTATGACATTGAATATTTTTTGGTATAACTTATCCCTATCTATCGCCTCGCCTCTTTCAATAAAAAGCTGACCTAATGGAATCTCTTTCCACCAGAATACACAGTAATAACCCGCTTCAGGGATTAAAGTAAAACCTGCATGTTGGTGAAAGTTTTCCAGCTGTAAGTGTTGGATAATATAAGGAGCAATTTTATTCATTGGCAGAAAGTAGGACTATCGGCTATCTGCTATCAGCAATCGGCTATCTGCATTTAGCTTTTGTTTATTGTAGTTACTCAAAAGTTTAGATCATTTACATTCATTTCTTCCCTATATTGGCTGCTTGCCTACAGCTGATAGCTGATAGCCGATATCTGTTCTTCACAAATGCGGAATCAGGCTTTCAACCTGTTTAAGTCTGAAAGGAAGTTGTGGTCGAATATATCCCTTCCATTTTCCATACCAATTGGAATTTTCACGATAATCTTTTAAATCAAAATGAAGGCTTTCTTCAAAATAATAAAGTTCCATGGCTGAATCCTTCAGAAATACAATGGAGAAATAGTAAGATCCGTCATTTAAAAAATTGCCGGGAATGGAACATTCACCTTCCATTGCCCCTTCCAGGCAATCTGCATAGGTGGTTAAAACATCAAAGATGCATTCGCCAGCTATAGTAAAAAGCTGTAAGCCTATGGTGAGGTTAATGTGACTGGTGTAGTTAAAAAAGGAAAATTTAACGGTAAGGGGCGTACGAACATCCATCGATTCCAACGGATCTTCCAGATCGGGAATCAAGTCAATGGATAACATCTTTATGTAACTATTTCCTGGTGATGGTTCGTCCGGCCTCCAGGCATGACTGATTACTTCGTGCTGATAGGCGCCAAGATAATTATTAACTACCGTTTGCGTATCACCAGTTGCATGAACGGTACCTTTTTGCAACCAGATCGCCTTTGAACAAAGATTGCTTATGGCATTCATGCTATGACTGACAAATATAATAGTCCGGCCTTTTTGGGTAGATACCTCTTTCATTTTACCCAGGCTTTTTTTCTGAAATTCTGAGTCTCCCACCGCAAGTACTTCATCAACGATAAGAATATCCGGCTCCAGGTAAGCAGCAACGGCAAAGGCTAAACGAACATACATGCCGGAAGAATATCTCTTTACAGGTGTATCCAGAAACTGTCCGACTCCTGAAAAGTCAACAATTTCATCAAAGTTCCTTTTAATGTCAGCCTTTTTCATGCCCAGCATATAACCGCTAATATAAATATTCTCCTTACCAGATAATTCTTTATCGAAGCCGGTGCCCACTTCAAGCATACTGCTGATTTTGCCTCTTCCCCGCACAACTCCTTCAGTAGGTCGAATAATGCGCGACAATATTTTCAGCAGGGTTGATTTTCCCGCACCGTTATGACCTATGATACCCCATATCTCCCCTTCCCTTACATCGAAACTTACATTTTTCAGCGACCAGATGTAGTTGTCAAAAATCTGATCACTACCCGTGCTTTCCCCCGTATCAAAAAAAGCATTTTTCTTCTTGAGCACGTTCTTATCCCACCAAAGTTTCATGTCTTGCTTTAGAGAACCTGTGTCTAAAGTACCTAACCTGTAAAGCTTGGAAATATTTTCAGCCTGTATAATAAGATCTGACATAGTATTAAATAAAACTCAGAGAACGTCAATCAATTTATCACCCATTTTATTGAAAAACAGTAATCCAACAGCTACTAAAAAAATCATCATTGCAGCGCTATATAAAAACTGCAACTCGGTAACATGCCCACTTCCCAATATTGCTAACCGGAATGCTTCAAATTGAGAAGACAGCGGATTTGACATCACCAGCAATTTTAATTTTGGAGGAACAATATCGAGCGAATAAATCAGGGGGCAGACGAACATCAATAACCTTAATACCAATTGCAGGATATTTTGAAGATCCCTGTATTTGGCGGTGAGGATAGAAAAAATAAGTCCTGACCCTAAGCTAATTCCGGACGTAATTATCACAATGGGAATTATTAACCAGACATAATTAAGATGCAGTGTGATCTTTCCTGTTAGCGCATAATAAACCAGGAAGGCAGCTAATAGAATCAATTGAATAAGAAAACGTATCCAATATAAAATCATACCTGATACCGGGGTTATTATTCGCGGAAAATAAACCTTGCTAAAAATATAAACGTTGCTAATGAACGTGACAGATGTACCAATGAAAATATCCGAAAATAAATTCCAAAGTGTGATGCCCGTAAGATAATATAACAGCGGAGGGAAACCATCAGTTGTTGCACCCATCATCTTATTAAAAACCAGCACATAAATTAAAACCGTCATTATCGGTTGCAGCACGGCCCAAAAAGGTCCCAGCAAGGTTTGTTGATAAGAAGCTAAAAAATCTTTTCGTACTAAACGGAATAGAAGGTCTTTATAAGAATACAATTCTTTCAGGCTGGCACCTAACCAGTTTGTTTCTTTTTTAATCTCCCAATCCCAATGTATCTGTTTTTCTGGCATACTTGTAATTATGAATTGGCACTCCTGGCCTTTATACCTGCCGCATGTAGGATATGCCTGAGGTATAATCTAAAAATCCAGTAGAATGTCCTGATATTCTTATGCATTTTAAATGCCCCCCGGGCCTGAACAAAGGCCGTTTCTTTATGAGATAAATAAGTGCGGTTTGCCGCCATTGCATAATGAATGGAAAAACTTCTTTTCGCTTTATTCTTTAAATTTCTTTTTTTATCCGATGGAAGATAAGCCTGCACAATATCTATCACTTTGGAAATATCTTTGATGTTTTGACCTGTAGATAAACTTTGGTTAGAAATATTTGTGAGATGCCCTGTTCTATATAAGGCAAGACATTGAGGGGAATAGGCCACCTTGTAGTGAGCGGCAATTCGTATCCACATCTCCCAGTCTTCTCCATAGTTAACTGCAAAGAACCCACCAAGATGCTCGTAGACACTTCTTTTAACTACAATGGAGGGTGGCTGCAGTTTCTGGGAACTGGCGATCTGAGAAAGAAAATCTTCAATAATGCCTGCTTTAACAGGTATTTTGTCTTCCCAAAACGGCAATTCATTACCATCGCGGTCGATGTCGGTGGATCTTGTATAAGCCGCGCCGACTTCGGGGTACGCTATAAATAATTTTTCTATCTCCTCGTAAAAACCCGGTTTCACACAATCATCACCGTGCAAGAGGTGTACCCATTTGCCCCTTGACCTGTTCAGGCAGGTCTCGAAATTTCGAAGGCTTCCCCTGTTTTGTTTTTGTTTATAAAAGCCTACTCTTCCCTTTCCAATTTCCTC
>JBDSBP010000292.1:0-4558 GCA_039921525.1 Chitinophagaceae bacterium
ACAATATTAAGTCTTAGTATAACTTCCAAAATTAGATTTTCAGGTTCCTTAGAACTAATCTTAAAATATCAATATGTTTACAATAATTATCTTCTTTTATGCTTAACCATTTTTCTTAATTAATTTCATCTTTTCAGTCTCAAGGCCTTCAAGATTAAAATATTCCTGATTATTTTAGATAATTTAATTATTTAAAAATATAAATATATGCCGATGAGAACTCCGGGATTTATAATAATCTTGTTTTTGATTTTTAATTTCTTCTCCGTTAATGGCCAGGATAAAAAAACCGGCATCACCACCGGTTCAAACGGATTGCACGGCTATATAGGTTTTAGTTCTACAAAACCACCGGAAGGATTTGGCGCAGGAATCAGTTTTTATTCCGCGGTATGGCCACTCGTTCGCAAACCATATGCAGACTTTCAGATTGGATTACCGGGAGCATGGGTTACCCCAGAAAACTCGGGTGTTAATTTTCCGCTTTGCCCTGTAGGAACCCTGGCAAGAGATAACTGGCCAAAAAGAGGGCCCACCTGGGGAAGTGTTTTCCAAACCATTGAAGGAGGATTGGGTTACTGGGCCGGGAACCGGTTCCGCTATGGCCCGCCAAAATTCAGCATGAATGCAACACCCAATTGCTATGATGTAGAAATTGCAACGCCCGGATGGTCTTTCTTTTATAGTGCAACATCTCTTCCTGATGATAAAATGGGGATTGCACAGCTTAGCAATCATATCCTGGTTCCACCTGATGGATTCACGTTCATTAATAATCCCGATGGCAAATTTTTAGGCTATGCATGGATGGCGTTAAGCTTTATGGACCCTAAACCAGGTCCGCCACCTACAGGCAACCAAAGTTGGACGCTTTTTCTTAATGCCGAAAATTTCAAAGGACCGGTAGCCTATTACATACCGGAGACATGGAGTAAAATTTCAAAAGACTACCCGGTTGATTATGGACACGGCCTTGATGCCAGGCCTGGGGTTATGGGTGGAGGTGCCATGGAGATCAATACTGTTCCAAGGATGGACGCAAAGTATTTCGGTGATACTACTTTTTATAAAATACCTGAGTTGCTTTTCCCGGTGGATGATCAGGGCAAAAGCATTTTAGTAAGAGATGTAAAATATTATTCAAATAAAGCGCTCTATGATTCTTTTAAAGATTGGAAAGATGGAAAGACGGTATGTAAGGGAGCATTTGATAAAGCCGGAACCTGGGAACCTGTTCTAACCACCCGTATGCCAGTCTTTGATCAAAAGGGGATCCAGTTATCGGATATGGATACTATTTTCACCACCAAAATATTGTCTGAAAATGTTTTTGGAATTCAATGGAAGAAGAATACTATAACCGGACAGGGAAAATTTCCTCAATATTTTATGCAGGTAGGTGATGGAAAAAGAATACCCGTTTCAGAAACTATTGTCCCGGACGAACTAAAAAAGAGTGAATTTAAATTAGCCGAATGGGGCAGTCCATATACCTCGCCAAAATCAGGTTCCTGGGTAACCCCTGGCCCTGTTTCTAAACCTGTGGACGTAATCTTAGCCGATAAATCCAAGGTAACCTATTGTTGGTACCGCTTTATTGATCAGCCGTCTCTGCAACAGTTTCACTGGACACGAGAAGAAAAAGAAAAGCTTCAGGCCGTCGTCGAAAAATTACAGCGGCAGTGGCTTAGTAACAGGGACTATATGGCACCTCTCAAGGAAGGAAAACTGGCTTCTATGGATCCGGCGCTGATTGTTCAACCACCATCCGAGCTGGAGGTTGGCTATGTGCCCATTGTAATTGGGCAAAAATAGAAAAGGGAAGCTGTTGTAATAATATCGCCAGTATCATGGATTATTGCCAGTGAATTTCTTATGTTGATATTTCATTTTTATTTAGCAATAACCTTTGCGTCTGCCCAGTCAGCCTGCGCTTGTTTCCCATCCACTGTAAGAAGAATATATTTCACCCCGGCAACATTGATATCAATATAAGCCGATGAATCTTTTGCCATATTCCCGCTATCAAAAAGAACCTGCCCGCCAAAAAAATCACCATTATATATTTTGAAACGAGCCGTTTCCTTACCGCTATAACCATCATCAATACCTGCCATTGCCTGGAAACGTTCGGCCTTTCCATCCAGTTTATACATGATCCTTGAGTTAGTGGAACATCCAAGACCTTTCCGGTATTTTAATCCTGCGATCGATATATCTTGTCCATTTACATTTCTGTCCTTTTGGGGCGCAGTTCCCTGCTTCATGAGATAATATAAATCACTCAGCCATGTCGTTCCACTTTTGGTAACAGTATATTTTTCAACTGGTACCGGGCGGGGTCCTGCAATCAACCTACCACCCGGTGTTCCGACCTTTATCAGCATATGGCCGTATTGAGGAAGTTTTTCGGCAACAAAAAAACCTGTAAAAGATCCAAGATCAGTCTCTTTCCAAAGATCTCTTACTTTTTGACGACCACCTAACCCGATCTGATCCCAACGAACTTTTACATCCGAACTTTCTTTACTTTTATTCAGTAATAAGACAGCTGTTGTTCCATCTGATAATGGCTTATTATACACTTCCTGCTGGCCGTTATCAAAAACCTTATATCCCTGAAATCCTCTTGGATCCTGGTTTACAGCAATCACCTCTTTTGCGGTAAGTATCTTATTAACTGAACCTGACATTACACGTAAATCGTTTCCCGCCATCAGCGGCGCAGCCAAAATACACCAAAGGCTGAAATGCAATTTGTCCTCAACGTTGTTTTTCAGATTTCCAACTTCAAGCATATCCGGATCGTTCCAATTACCCGGCCCTGCAAATTGCCACAGGCCATTAAAGGCTGTATCTATTACCGCGTTTCCGCCCGATGTAGCGGCACAATAAAAAACAGATTCGATAGCGGGCCTGATATCGTAAGAAGTGCGCCATAGATGGGCGAAATCTTTAGCACCCCAGGCCCAGGATCCGTTGCCAAAATCAGAAATACTTAGGATCACGGGTCTGCCTGATTGCTTAATAGCATTGCTATAAATAGTCATGTCTTCATCACTGGGTCTTTTATTTCTTTCAGCATAACATGCATCCAGTTTAACATAATCAACACCCCATGAAGCGAAGCTTTTCATATCTATATCTTCATGATTATAACTGCCGGGTAATTTCTGGCAGGTCAGGTATCCCCTGCATTCATATAATCCAAATTGCAGTCCCTTACTGTGAATATAATCGCCCATCACTTTCATTCCGAGCGGAAATTTAGCACGATCAGGAACAAGTTCCCCTTTGCTGTTGCGCTCCGCTGCCATCCAACCGTCATCAATTACAAGATATTTATACCCGGCATCCCGCATACCTGAACTCACCATGGCATCAGCGATTTCTTTTATTTTTGCCTCAGTAATATTAGCTTCAAAAATATTCCAGTTATTCCATCCCATGGGTGGTGTTAAAGCCAACTCAGCACTCTTGCCTGTCTTCTCCACGGGATAAAGGCCTAGCAAAAAGAAGCAAAAGATAACAAGCAGCAGGGCAGCATTTGATTTTACTCTTCTCAAAATTTAATTTTTTTAAGGTGAGACTATTCCTCTTTTAAGTTGTTTGGCCGAAATGCAGCCCGCAGCATAACTATTGAAGTAATGACAATAACAGTAAACACCACCCATTTTAAAATATCCAATGGAAGTGATTTAACAATAAATGCTGCAATTAACACGGCTACAGTTCCCGCAATTGCCATACTAAAAGATGCTTTCCTGTTGTAGGCCCCTTTCCTGATGAACTTTACCGAGGCGGCCGGCATAAGAAATGCACAGGATCCCATCATAATTGGAAATGCCACTTTGGGAGACATACCCAAGGCGAAAACCAAAGCCATACAGGGCGCAAACAATCCAATACCCGCAGTGTTTAGTGCGCCAAGAATACAATTAATAACCATTGCAATGATTAGTTTAGTTCCAGACAACCCCGTTTGCTCTCCCCCACCCTGTATCCATCCAAACCTGGTGGCCAACATAAAAAAGGCAGCTAATAATAGTGCTATACCTATAACGATTCTAACTTTTTTTACCGAAAATTTCGAAACTATTCCCGCACCAAAAATAGCACCAACCGTTGCCGAGGCTAACATTAAAACCAACGTAAGCGGGTCTACTTCAATTATTTTAATGAATATGATCGCCTCAATCAGGGCCGGTAAAGTATTTGACACATTGAGTGTACCGGGCATCACCCGGTCATCTACCTGCCCGGTGAATTTTAATAAGGCAACCTGGGGGGCAAATGCACCAATTCCCAAAACATCGAAAAAGTCAACTACAAAACCGATCATTGCGGTCTTTATCCAACTGGCATTTTCAAGCTTGTTTTTATGACGGTTAAAATCCCGGATTAATAGTATCGCAAACCCGATAGCAAGAACAAAGAGTGATACCCAGATTACTGTAATCATACAATAAAATTCACTTAAAATTTTTGTTGTCTTATAGGCAAATCAGTAAAAATCATTTCAATTCTTTTTTTCGATAAACATCCAATTCATAAACAG
>JBDSBP010000293.1:0-5720 GCA_039921525.1 Chitinophagaceae bacterium
CTATTTTTTTTGTGAAATATCGACTAAAATATTTAGCTTTTGGCTCGACACCTTTTCAAAAATTACCAAATAATTTAACTAAATAAATTAGTGGAGTAAATATTTCATAAAATCTTGTTTAAAAGCATATTTATAAAATTTTAATTGTTATTAACATTAAAATCAAAATAGAATAAATTTGAATTAAAGGATAGATAATTTACGAATAATAGCAAACCGAATAATATGATATACAATGATTCAATAATTGTTGATAATCAATATTTTGCAAATATTATATACTATAAAAAAATAGTTAATTTTAAAAATGTAATAATTGAGCAATATGATGAACATAAAAAGAAAAGTTTTGCCAACCGATCAACGATCGCCGGAGCAAATGGGATAATAAATTTGTCTGTTCCGCTGGAAAAAGGCAGATCCCAGCGCACAATTTCAAGGGATGTAAGAATCTGGAATGAAGAAAATTGGCAGCTTCGTCATTGGCGAAGCATTTTATCCTGCTACAATAATTCTCCCTGGTTTAAATATCTAAGTGACGAATTGGCAGTCATTTTTTCCAGGCGGTTCGAATTTTTATTAGATTGGAATCTTGCCTGCTTTAACTGGACCCTGAAGATTTTAAGGCTGGACCTTACTTACCAATTAACCGAAGAATGGAGACCAGCTACGCCGGCAGGAACATCAGATTGTAGAAATACTATTCAGCCGGGAGACGACAATTTTCCGAACCCCATCCGCTATCAGCAGGTTTTCGAGAATAAAATTGGATTCATTCCGGGTTTAAGTATTTTAGACCTCCTATTTTGTGAAGGGCCAAAAAGCTCCATACTATTATTGCAGGCATAACGTTAAACTAATCTTGGGACAGGCGTTCTATATTTGCTATATTGATGCGGATTTTAATTTGTAGCCACCTTGTTTCTCATCTATGATTCCCCATGTATAAACTGATCTTGCTTGTTGGCGGTTTAATAATTTTTGTTGCTGCCAGGTCTCAGGATTTCTCTAATAAGGGGAAAGATTTCTGGATTGCTTACGGCAATCATGTCAGGATGTTTGAAACAATTACCCCCCAGAACCAGGCTGAAAAAATGGAGTTATACTTGACCTCTGATGTAAATACCACCGGAACCGTTACAATCCCGGGTATTGGTTTTACTTCTCCTTTTTCAGTTACTGCAAACCAGATAACTACTGTCGCCATTCCCCGCACTGCGGGTTTATTCGGGGAGGGGTCTTACGACCTGGGGATTCATGTAACCGCTCTAAAGCCAATAGTTGTTTATAGTTTTATCTATGTAAATGCTGTGTCCGGCGCTACCCTCTGTCTTCCTGTTGCTACGCTGGGCAGGGAATATTACTCTGTAAACTTTACACAGGTTTCCAATAATAATGACTCTTATTCTTACTTTGATGTTATTGCTACAGATACGGGTATAACTACGATAGAAATAATACCTGCGCAGAATACAAAAGGGGGGCATGCAGCCGGAGTTCCGTATGTTGTCAACCTAACACAGGGGCAGGTTTACCAGGCACTGGGTGTGTTAACGTCCAGCAGAAACCCATTTACAGGGGCAGATTTAACGGGGTCACAAATACGGTCCGTTAGTACGGCCAATACCCGGTGTAAAAAAATAGCGGTCTTTTGTGGGAGCGGCAAAATTTCAATTGGGTGCTCCGGTTCGGGAACTTCTGATAATTTATACCAGCAGATGTATCCCGTTAGCACCTGGGGCAAAACCTTTATTACAGTTCCAAGTGTAAACCAGGCAAATCCGGCAAATCAGTATAATTACTACCGCATCTTTAAATCGGATGTTTCTGCCGTAGTTACATTAAATGGAAACATACTGCCGGCCGCCGGTTTTGTAAATAACCAGTATTATGAGTTTAATATTAACCAGCCCAACTTCATAGAATCTGACAAACCCATCCTGGTAGCGCAATACTTTAACACCGCAGGTTGCAACAACACTACGGGATCGCAGGGTGATCCGGAGATGATCTACCTGAACCCGGTAGAACAGACTATTTCCAATGTTACCCTTAATTCGATGCAGCCAACGGTAAACACCAATATTAATGAACACCATATTAATGTTGTACTCAGAAACATCCCTGAAATCATTAACTCGTTTAAAATAGACGGATTGGTGACGGGAAAGTTCGTGCCGCTTCCGGTAAACAGCAATTTCGCCTACGCGCAAATTTCGGTCTCCAAGGGAACACATACGCTTATCTGCGATTCCGGATTCAATGCCATTTCTTATGGATTCGGCAACGCCGAATCCTATGGGTATTCCGCCGGTACTAACCTGAAAGACCTTTACCAGTTTGTGAGCATTCATAATGAATATGCTACTATTAATTTTCCGGCAGGCTGCCGGAATTCTCCATTCGAGTTTTCCATGATCTTCCCGTATGAGCCCACAAAAATAAAATGGTTGTTCAAGGGCTTGTTTGCGGATACAAGCGTTAACAACCCGGTGTATGATTCTTCCTGGGTGGTAAATGGAAGAACTTTATACCGGTACACGCTGCAAAGAAAATATGTGATCACCGCAACAGGTACTTACCCAATTACCTTAATTGCAGATAACCCTACTTCAGATGGTTGCAGCGGGGAACAGGAAATTGATTACGATTTGCAGATATTTGACAGGCCGGCATCTGCATTTACGATTACACAGGGATGTATAAACGATCCCGTTAAATTTTTGGATAGTACGAATACAAATAGCCGCCCGGTTATTACCTGGTTTTGGGATTTCGGCGATGGCACAGGGTCCGCTGTTAAAAATCCCACGCATGCTTATTCCACTCCAGGATCCTACAATGTCAGTTTCTCTGCCGTTACGGATATTGGGTGCTTATCAGACACCAGCAAAAAAAGCCTGGTAGTTGTACCTCTTCCCGTGGCTGGCTTCACGCTGTCGACTATTGCCTGCATAAGCAAATCCTTAAATTTCCTGGATAAATCCACCCCGGCGATCGGATTGACGAAATGGTCCTGGAATTTTGGCGATGGGCAGGTGTCTACCGATCAAAAACCTTCCCATACTTATTCCGCCACTGGGAAATATACCGTAAAATTGGATGTTGAATCTATCACCGGTTGTAAAAGTTCCTTCTCCATGATCGTAAATGTGGGTGCCCTGCCGGTGGCCAATTTTAGTGTTCCTGAGGTTTGTTTGAACGATCCCTTTGCTGCCTTTACTGATTCTTCTGCTATAATAGACAATTCTCAAAGCCAGTTCAGTTATGCCTGGAATTTTGGCGATGCCAATGCAACACCAGCTAATCCTAATACCTCTAGTGTAAAAGATCCATTGCATAAATACCTGTCGGTGGGTATCTACAGCGTTAATTTAAAAGTTACATCAAAAGACGGTTGTAGTGTTGATACTACTAAAAAGTTTACAGTAAACGGGGCAATTCCCAAAGCAGATTTTACGGTAAAAGCAGGTTCCTCCCTATGCAGCAACAAGGATGTAATTATTAATGACCTGTCAACGGTTGATTTTGGAAATATAACACGGGTAGAAATTTATTGGGACTATGCTAATGATCCCACGGTTAAAACGTTGGATGATGACCCAATTCCGGGAAAAACATATTCACATAAATACAATGAATATGGCTCGCCTGCAACAAAGACCTTCCAGGTTGTTTACGTAGCTTATTCCGGGATCAGTTGTTTACAGCAGCAGACGAAAACCATCGTTTTACTGGCAAGCCCGCAAATAAAATTTGATACGCTTTTGCCAGTCTGCGAGGAGGTGCCGGCATTCCAGGTAACTGTGGCGAAAGAAACATTCGGTTTTGCGGGTACCGGTAGTTACACCGGCAAGGGTATTTCATCGGCTGGTTTATTTAATCCTAAAGTTGCCGGGAACGGAATACAGACCATAACTTACCACTTTATGGCATCGAATGGATGCAGTACGCAACAGGATAAAACAATTTTAATATTTCCAACTCCATTGGCAGATGCAGGGCCCGACAGAACGGTTTTGGAAGGGGGATCCATTGTCATTGCAGCAAAAGCAGGCACTAACAGCTCCTACTTATGGACACCGGCCACAGCTATTGACAATACTACACTGCTAACACCAAAAGTATATCCTGTTGATAATACCCGGTACAGGTTAACCGTCAACTCTTCTTATGGATGCACATCTTCTGATGAGGTGCTGGTGACCGTACTTAAAGAAGTTAAAGTGCCAAATGCTTTTTCACCGAACGGAGATGGTATCAACGATACCTGGAATATTCAATACCTTGAGTCGTATCCTGGGGCCACCGTAGAGGTTTACAATCGATATGGGCAGCTGGTGTTCCGAACTACCGGGTACAGCAAACCCTGGGATGGAAGATATAATGGAAGTATATTACCGATTGGAACATATTACTGGATAATTAACCCTAAAAACGGAAGAGCCCGCATGAATGGTTCTGTTACAATTGTTCGTTAAAGCACAATTCATTACATGAAGAAAATTGTTTTTGTGATTACCTGTTTTAGTCTGGCGGTTTCCCTGGAAGCGCAACAGGAACCTCATTATACGCAGTATATCATTAACCAGTATATAATTAACCCGGCCCTTACCGGTATTGAAAACTATACCGATGTCAAGTTAAGCCACCGGCATCAATGGGTCGGATTACAAGACGCCCCCGTTACCACTTATATCACCGTTAATAAGCCATTGGGTAAAAAGGATGACAGGATTACTGCTACTTCTTTTGATATGCCCGGCGAAAATCCGCGGGGCAGAAATTATTGGCAGGATTACGAAGCGGCGAAACCACATCATGGTATTGGAATGAAAATTATCAATGACAGAACCGGTCCGTTAAATCGTTTTGCCGGTTATCTAAGTTACGCCTATCATATCGGTATCAGTGCCAAAACGAGCCTGGCGGCAGGGTTCGAAGCCGGCATCCGGAACCTTAGCCTGGATAGGAATAAATTGGATTTTGGAACTGCCAATCCTATCGACCCTGCTGTATATAATTCAGGGGAGATAAATCAGTTGAAACCCGATTTTGGTGCAGGGATATATCTTTACTCCGCGGATTATTTCGTTGGACTGTCGGCGCAGCAGATTATTTCTCAAAAAGTTTATTTTTCAGACCTTCGTGTCAAATCCGATAATTCCAAACTGGTGCCACATATTTTTGCCACCGCAGGCTACCGGTTTTTCCTGAACGATGATTTCAGCGCCCTGCCTTCAGTTATGGTAAAATTTATTCAACCGCTTCCTGTTCAATTTGATCTTAACTTCAAACTGCAATATCATGATTTATTATGGGCCGGGGTCAGTTACCGCTTAAAGGATGGATTCGCGGGCATGCTTGGATTGAATGTTTCCAATTCATTCAACGTGGGATATTCGTATGATTATACTACCTCTTATTTAAACACTGTCAGTAAAGGAACTCACGAAATAGTGATCGGTTTTTTGCTCGGTAACATATATGGAGACTGGTGCCCGAGAAATGTGTGGTGATAATTGTTAATGGTTAATTGTTAATTGTTAATTCTACTTTGACAAGTTAAACCGGCTTTTATTATCGGTTGAAAGTAGTCGGCATATTCAAATTTACATTACCGGAGCCGCCGTTCAATTTCGAACATTCTTTAAGGCTGCGAAATATATTTGTTACACAGAGATGCACGGAGAAGGCACGGAGATACACGGAGGCGCTCT
>JBDSBP010000294.1:0-13475 GCA_039921525.1 Chitinophagaceae bacterium
CTTACCGCTACCATCATTTATTAAAAGCCAGGAAAGCGGCGTTTCACCATACCTGCCGGCGATAACCCTGCCACCAACAAACAGATCCATGTCGCCATCATGATCAATATCAGCTGCCACCGCTACTGATTTGTTACCTGCATAATAAGGTAGGTTTTTCGACTTCGTGAATGATCCTTTACCATCATTAATATACAGCCTGTCGTAAAGACGTGCATTGTTTCCTTCAAACTGGTTGCCGCCACTGACTACATATAAATCCAGGTCCTTATCATTATCCGCGTCGAAGAAAAGCGCGTTAACATCCTCGTTAAGCGAATCGGCAGCCATCAATTTTTCGTTGGTCTGTATAAAAGTTCCGGAAGCGGTCTGAATAAACAACGATCCTTGCTGGCCTGCAGCGCCACATATAAACAGGTCATCTAATCCGTCGGCATTAACGTCTCCCACAGCCAGTTTGGGCCCCTCGGTTGACACCCCGTGCGGAATTAGCGGCTGTATCGTAAAGTCATTGAAGGCATCTTCCCGGTGTTGGAATTCTATACGGATCTCCCGCGTTACATCAGAAAATAAAGTTGGGGAAGAAAATACTGAATCCTTTTTTAACCTTGCTCCATCCTGCCGTAAAACAATTTTCATGTTTACTTTAACCTGGTATAATTCCTGTTGTGTTGCCGGATTACCTGGCCAGGTAATCTTAACCGTATCAATCATTCCAATATTACCTAAGCCTATATGGATATCACCTGCTGAACAACTTTCAAATCCCCTGGTGGCTGTTTGATAACGGTAAAATTTTTTATTGCCGGCTGTAAGAACGATCCTGGCTCCCAGGCCAAACTTATTATAACTGTTCCCTTCGAGATGAATGGAGAGGTAATTACTTTCTTTTCCTTTAGTATTGTTGCAATAAATGTCCGCAAGCCCATCCAGGTTATTTACTACAAGGTCGAGGTCTCCATCATTATCCAAATCAGCATAGGCGGCGCCGTTAGAGAAAGATTTTTTGTCGAAACCTTGTAGTTGACCATCGTTCGTAAAATGTAGTGATGAACTGCCTTTGAACAAATAATTACTGGCTCTTCCTTCAGGCATAAGGTCAAAAGCCTGTTGGGACAATTGCTGCTTTGATAGATCATACGCTTCCGGCACATGGGCATAATAGTTCATAAAATCCAGGTCGTTGGGACGGCGATAGATCCCATTGGTCACAAACAAGTCGCATATGCCATCATTATCGAAATCAGCGAGTAAGGGCGACCAGCTCCAGTCTGTTGCCGCTATTCCCGAAAATAACCCGATGTCGCTAAAACGCTTGCCTGCACTTACATTCAACTGGAGGCAGTTGCGGGAACATTGCTTTTTATAACCAAAGCCCAGTTTGTATTTATATATTTCCAGGGGATCATCAGCAATCGAAGATTTAAGTACCTTTTCATCTTCAGCAAGCATATCAAGCGTCACGATATCGGGCCAGCCATCATTGTTAATGTCCGCCGCATCACTACCCATAGAAAAATGACTTTCATGGCCAAACACTTCTTTATTTAATTCTGAAAAACTGCCATTGCCATTATTAAGATAATAGTAATCTTCTTCGTTAAAATCATTGCTTACATATATATCCGGCCAGCCATCATTATTAAAATCATTTACGATCGCGTTTAATCCGAAGCCCAGTCGCCCACCGCTGTATATTCCTGCTTCCCCGGTTACATCTGTAAACCTTTTTTTTTCATTGCTTATTTCGTTGCGGAACAATTTATCACCACTGGTTTGATCAGGAATATGACGCAAAGATGTATCCATGAATTTTTCGGAAGAATGAATAGAATGTTTTATGAGGTACATGTCGAGATCGCCATCTCTATCGTAATCAAAGAATACAGCCTGTGTGTTAAAACCTGATTCATCAAGCCCATACTCAGCCGCTGATTCGGTGAAGGTTAGATTTTTGTTATTGATATATAATTGGTTTCTTCCTTGCAGGCTGTTGAATCCACCAACCGCGCAGACGTAGATATCCAGCCAGCCATCGCCATTGACGTCTGCTAATGTAACGCCGGTTTTCCAGTTACCCATTCCCGTTACCCCGGCTGTGGTCGTTATATCCTCAAACCGCAAATCACCCTTATTCAAAAATAATTTATTGAAGCCCTGGTTACCTGTAAAATAAATATCAGCAAGGCCGTCATTATTTATGTCGCCCGTCGCTACACCTCCGCCATTATAGAGGTAGATATAGTTCATAATATTGAGCGAATCTGAGATGGATAAATGATTATTAAATATAACACCGCTAGTGTTGGGATCGAGTAAAGTGAATAAAGGCTGATTTGTGGTGCAGGAAAAAAATAAATTTGCAATAATAAAGAGGGTGAAATTCTTAAGAGTGTTTATGGAGAATGAGTACAGATAAAATTTCTTCATTATTAACACCATTAATCGCTTTGTCGACATTTGAGAGTGGTTGTAGTACCTTCCCCTCCTTATTCAAGGAGGGGACGTTCGGGAACGATGCGAAGTACGTGACTGAACGGGGGTGGTTGCTGCAGGGTGCCTGAAAACCGTTTGTCGGCGCCACCCGGTGGTAACCACTCCCGTTGGATTCCGTGCTGCGCAACGGAATCCAACATCCCCTCCTTGAAAAAAGAGGGGAAGATAGCGCAATCCCTCTGACAGTACACTTACACTCTACTCCGCCGCAAAAATCTCAATATCCTTCACCCGGGTCGGGAACCAAACTGTCATCTCCCCATTACCCCTATGCGCCCAGGAATAGTAAGGGATTGCAGTCAACACCTTTTTGGAAGTGTTGATGGAATTACCATTTTCAGCGATGTTCACAGCAGGCACTTCCGCTTTTAAAACCATTACACCATTTAATAGATCCGCTTTAAATTCACTCGTAAACACGGTATTAGCAGGGAGCAGCAGGTTGCTTGTTTTACCATTGTTATCAACCCATTCAGCACAATATATAAGAGGCCCACGCTGAAGAGCCACCTTTCCGATATCAGCTTTAACGTTCTTATTAGCCATCACTGTCCTTACTTCCATAGGAAGATTCATCACCACCTCATCATTTTTTTTCCATGTTCTTTTGATGATGGCATAACCTTTTTCCAAAGTATATTCAACCGGCTGGCCGTTAATGGTGATAGTTACTTTTTTAGCCGAAGGAGACGAGAACGCATAAAGATCAGTAGGCATTGCCTTATCCTGCGCCCAGCCTGGAATGCGCAGCATCAGCTTAAAATTAACGGGTGACTTTGGATTGATTTTGAAACTAAGCCCGCCCTCCCAGGGATAATTATTTTTCTGAACAACCTGTACTGGTTTGTTATTGATAGAAACATCCGTGCTTCCATTAACAAAGAGATTTACATAGAAATCAGCACCATTCTTTGCATACACATAGCCGCCAACTGATGGAATAAGACGCACTATATTAGTTGGACAGCAGGAACACGGAAACCAACCCGAGCGTTCAGCTTCCATATCAGGATGTTTAAAATTATTATGTACCTGCATGGCATTCGTATAAAAGAATGATTTGCCATCCATACCTACACCGGATATCAACCCGTTATACAACGACTTTTCAAGTATATCGATATATTTAGAGTCGCCATGCAGGTAAAACATCCGTGAATTAAAATATACGTTTGCAATGGCCGCACAGGTTTCGTTGTAAGCCGTCGTATTAGGTAAATCATAATTATCGCCAAAGCGCTCTCCGTTTGGCACGGCACCTACGCCACCCTGTACGTAAATTTTTTTACCCACTTCATTTTCCCAGATTTTATCAATAGCCTGCAGTAATTTCTCATCACCGGTTAATGCTGCCACGTCAGCCATTGCTGCAAATAAATAGCCTGCTCTAACGGCATGGCCTATCGCTTCATCCTGTTGATCAACCGGTAGATGATTTTGCCAATAGGCTCCATTTTTATAAGGGTCCTTACTTGCCGTATCATACACTTTAAAATGACCTCTTTGCTCAATAAAGAATTGGGCGGTCTGCAGGTATTCCTTTTTCCCGGTGATACGATATAATTTTACCAAACCCATTTCAATAACCTCATGACCAGGAGCCACATGCAGTTTGTCCGGACCAAAAACAGAACAAACAAGGTTAGCATTTTTCAGAGCTATATTCAACAAGTTTTTTTTCCCGGTGGCCTGGAAGTGAGCGGCAGCAGCTTCATATAAATGGCCGGCATTATACAGTTCATGGCTCTGGTCCATTTCTTTTGACCAGCGTGTGGAACCCGACCAGCCATGAGGATGGAGCGGATCGATGGTTCGGGCCGTATATAAATAACCGTCCGGCTCCTGTGCCTTTGCAACTTTATCGATTAAAGAATCGATATACAATTGCAAAGCAGCATCCGGGTATAAGCTTAATGAAAAAGACGCGCCTTCAATTGTTTTATAAATATCCGTATCATCAAACGGGTATATAGTGCAAAATTTTCCCGTTCTTGAAGCAGCCATCTCAAAATTTTTAATCCTGCCCGTTGATTCGCAACGCGCAAAAGATGCCGGGATGGTAACGGTTTGATTAATCTTTATCCTTGGCAGCCAGAAATTATCTGACAGCCTTACATTTGTAAAAAGTATTCCCTGTATGGGATAATCTTTATTTTGTGCAGATGCGAAATCCGCGAGAACAAGTAATAATGAAAGAACGAGTGCTTTCATAATTTTATACCTTTTTTTTTATGAAATACTAAAAAGTGAACTGACTGGTTAATTTTTTTTCAATATTTTCAAAAAACAATCCCTGGAACTGGCCCTGTCCAAGCAAAGGTAGGATGAGTTCCACTGAATGAACTTCTTCGGATCCAAGGTCGCTTACGTCGCAATACCAGCCAACGAATGACTGCGGGTTAGGTCTAACCGACGAATAAGCTTTAATAAGCTCAACAGGCTTTCCGTTCAATCGCATGCTAACTTTCATGGTGTCTGCCGGCTCCGCTACCTGTACAAATAATAACAAACGTTCTGGTGCCAGCCAGGTGGTTTTATAATCTTCTTTAGTCCATGGAATGGGCCATTTCTTTTTTCTTTCCAGTAATTGTTCTTTTACCCATGCAGGGATGCTAAAAGAGGTTTTAAAAACTCCACCGGTGAAATCCGGTTCATAATTTCCTGCTTGTTGCATTGGTAAAAAAGGTTTGCCATCAAACCGAATGGTGCCAGTTACCAGTTTTGCATGTTGCGAAAAAGAAACCTGCTTCCCATTTATTAAAACCTTGTCCAGCTTTTTATTTTCATTTAAATAAACTTTCCAGTTAACAGGAAAGCCTTTTTCACCAGCAACCGCATCAAGATACAACGTTGTTCCTGATAAACGCGGGTTACCGGCAAGATTAAATAAATGAGGCGATTTACTAGTTTCTTCCCTTGGTGTGATAGATAATACAACAACTGATGCTCCATCCATTTCAAGTCGAAATAAATCGCCCCGCTTCCAGTAAACGTCATTACCCGAAGAACTGAGTTGATGACCATCACCCGGATAAAGAATTTTAATGTTGTAATTGCCAGGTTCATCTAAACCGATGGAGCTATTAAGTAAGAACTCAGCGGGTAAACGACGGGCATTAGGATTGAAGAGAAAAATATATCCTTTATTTCCATTAATGGCAGATGTACCATCCACTTTACCAAGTGCGGGCTGCCCGAGAATAAATCTCGTTTGCAACAAGTATTCGCGGTTACTGTCGGTCCAATTTAGCCATTCGCGCACGAATTTTTTATCAGGTTCTAAAAAATTTTTGTATTCTTCCATATCCCGGGCCGGTATCATATTAACTACGTTGTTTAATCCACCGGTGGCGATCGAAGAGAAAAGAGAATATTTCCAGCCGAGATAATCCCAGTCGCGGCGGCGAAAACCTTCCAGCGGAAGAAAAACTTTTCCGTCTTTTACATCAAAGCGGGATGTTTGATGAAACATGAATCCGGGCATGAGAGTTGGTGGACAATAATCATCTACACGGTAACGATAGGCGGTATAACGCTGACGGTCAGCCGACACACGATCGAAATGTAAATCCGGAAAGGGTTTGAAACTCTCGGGTTGCTCATCTTCGGCTGTGGGATGCGGGAAATTGTTGGCTAACCAGCTCCAGGGTCCATAGAGCTGATCTAGCTGGCGGCCGTCGATTATTATCCCGGGATATTTTTTTCGTAAAGATTCTTTCACCCGGCGCCATCCCCACCATTGTTCATACCGGCTGGTACCTTCGTACCACAAATAAGTATAATCATACGAATACCCGCTGATGCCGGTACGTTCATAAAAAATTCCCAATACCCTGATAAGGTAATCTTGGAAACTCCTCACACCCAGGCTCGCGTGTCTCTTATTTTTATGAAAGGAACTTCCTTCTACGATCCACTCGGGGTTGCCTGCAAATGGCAGTACAGGATAGAGATATGAAATCAACGAAACCTTTTTGGATTTTGCATAGTCCAGCATTTCCTGTACAGATGCCGGGATGGGATCCTTCTCTACATTCCATTCACCTTTTCTTATTTTAATACCAAGGTTAAGCCAAAGAAGGTTCTCCCATCCCCAATCGTCGCTAGCGTCTTCCCTGCTTCCCAAAGATGCATTCGAAGGCGTAAACAATATATGATCCATGCCCATTGCAGCGGTCTGATCTATGATACGTTTGTATTCCGACCTTCCCGATGCCTTTGAGATGTCTACCTGGTAATCATTTTCGCACCAGCCAACATTCATCTTGATTGACTTTTGCCGGTTGGACTGAACATAATAAGCCACGATTTTTGTAAAGGCATCTACCTCTGCCCTGTCCTGTTCTTCATCAGTGATAGCAACTATACCCTGCGTCCATTTCCACTCCGGGATCATTTTAGCCGGGATACGATCACCCGTTAGCGCATAGGCGCCCATGTTAGCCATGTCGGATTGAAAGGGTCCATATTCTTTTTTCCAACCCATATCCGGATGGTAATCAAGGGAAGCGCTCTCCTGCTCCATTTTAAACTGAAGAAACGGGTTTTGAATGGTCATTAGTAAACCTGTCGCATCCACAAACCGGAAAAAAGCGCCGTAATCATTCGTTTTGAGCTCTGGTCGTCTTGTATGAGGCACATAATAAGATGCTGGCTTTTCGGCAAATTGAACGTTCCATAGTTTTAGTTGTCCCACCCTGAACACATCATCTTTATCAGCGTAAATTTCCAATTGTTTTGAGAGGAAAAAACAATCCTTTTCCAGTGAATAATTAAGCTTTAAAGTAAAGCCAGGAATTTTATAAGTATACGTCAGCCTGGTGGATGTGGAAGCAGAACCAAGTGATTGGGCATCCTTGTTAGTATATGCATTACCGCTAAGGGTGATCAAAAATTGATCGGATGAAAAAGAAAAAGTTTTGTGCAATTGTTTATCGGTAAATGAAGACATGCCCTGGTCATTGAATGATACTGCAATGAGTTCATTTTGCAGAATAGTCGATTGCGCCCGCAATGGCTGGTTAGGGAAGGTTTGAAATGCCAGGGATAATAAAATCGCTATACGTATAGCATGAATCTGAAAGAAGTTTTTCTTCATATAACAATTTAATTAAGGCCGATACCAATAACCATTTTTATTTTGCTTTAAGCTGATAGCCTATAGCGGGTAGTAATAACATGATAAAACCATCGCAATGATACAGCAAAAAGGTCTTTAAAAACGAGCGTTTATAATCCTATTATTGTGATATTTTATCATTCTTATCATCCCCTTTGAAGTGTTTAGATAAAATGCACAGAATTGTAAACAGGGCTGACTGAAATGACAAACAAAAACTGAGTGCATAATTGTAAAGTTTTCAATGTACTTTTCTACTTTTAATATGAAGACATGTTTTAACGATACCCTTCTATAAGGAGGGGAAGATAGCGCATCACTCTCACTGATTTTTAACAGCCATTTTTCAGCTACATCGACAATCTTTTAATCACATTCATCCCCACCTCCTTCCCTTGCTTTTGCCCGACAACTATCGCATCCATAAAATGTATTCCTCCATAAAAACGGGATAATGCTGCTTCATCTGCCGCCTTGCGAAATGATTGGAAAAAACGCGGAGCTAATCCATAGGGCATCTCCACCGTATCTGTAAAAGCAGTGCTATCGCCCAAAAAGTGTGTCAGCACTTCGGCGGCAGCTGTTGATATCACTGAATGCCCGCTTGTATATTCCGGGAAAGGCGGAGTTTGTAACAGGGGGTGCCACTCCGGATCCAGGAATTTTCTTATAACAGTTTCCGGTCTTATCCGGTCACTGCGAAATTTTTCGTCCCAGCAACACATAAAAGCATCCATTAAGGTTATGGCTACAACGGTATGAATTTCCATTGTTTTAGAAAAAGACAACTGTTTGTTTTTACAGGTTATGCCGGTTATACCCATCCAATGAGCACCCGGGGAAATCTTTTTAATACCGATCTGCAGGTGGCCCTCATCATCCAACGCAAATGGATTACAATCCCAGAACGCCGCCATTTCTCTTTGTGGGATAGTGATGTTTTTATTTGCATCATATACCGCTTTCGTCAACGCATAAAATTTCGATCCGGGTTTAGCGCTATAAGGAGGCGGAGGTTGGGGAGTAAATTGAGCAGCCGAATCAAGTGTAAAGGGTCGAATACGATTAAAATAAGGTTCCACCGCCGGAAAAAACCCGGGCGGCGTAGGATACCAGTATCCTTCCTTTACCTGCGGCGTGTATCGGCTGTAATTGCTGGTGTTCCGGTATCCATCCGATTTCGCGTAAGCCAGCATTGCTTTTGAAATGACTTTCCCGTATGCCCTGGAACTATCAACAGTTTGCCTGTTCATTCCTGCAGCATAACAGGAGTCAGTGATAAACTTCAATTTAGTCTCGAGTAATTTACCGGAGGGTTGAAGGGCCGATGCCGTTTCGAGCATTGCATAAATGGCAGCCAGCCGCCAGGAATAATTGTTGATATTTGGAGCAGGTATATCCGGATACTTATTTAGTCGCCCCCTAAAAGATTTAATGGAAGTATCATTTTTACTGGCCACCTCATAACCCGCTAACATGGTGTAAGCAAAAAATCGCGCGGCCAGGGGCGGATTGGTCACATCGTGTACCATGAGTAAAGTCATATCATTCACTATCGCAGCAACCTGGTCTGCGCCTGCCTCCTGCTTTTTACTGTTTGTTGAACAGGAAAAGAATAACCATGTTATTATGATAACAGGCCAGGAAAAGGAAACGCTATTTTTAAGATATATCATTTAAACATGCCTGTTAGATAAGAAAATCCGAATCATACCTGCTATTTTTAATGTAAAGATTTCTTTACCAGGATCGACTTTTTGTAATTTCGATATATTACCAACCGACCCAGGTCATCTCTTCTAAAAATATTAACCCGCACCTCTAACCGCGATCCTACAGGTGCCGTCAAAGGTACTCTTATACCCATCACAATTTTCTCTACCGGCTTTGTCCATGCATACTCAAGGGGTATTAAAAACATAGTGGCAAAAGATGAACTGCTCATTATCCTGGTGCTGCACCGGCCGGTAGCAATATTCAACGGTACACACATGGTTCCGGGTGTATTATTATAGATATATTTTACATCCCCATAACAATCCGGGGGAAACATATTTCTTTCGGTAAGGCAGAAGCATAAAGGATAGGTAGCTTTTTCTCCATTGTTTATATCAAAATAATACTCTCCAAATTCTACTTTTTTATCAAGTTCAAAAACAAGCTGCACTACTTCTCCCCGGGAAGCAGGAATACTACCAGGATCTTTCCAATATAAATAAACCCCTGTCACTGATACAATCACTATTAACGCACCCCACATGAAACTTTTGGGCATTAAAAAGAATTTATTTTATACGCCTTTATAGCATTTCCATTCATCCCCGCCAGGAGCAAGTCTTTAAACAGGATAAAAGAACGAACATCACCCTTTATTCGAAGCCCCGACTGTGACTGTGGTACATATTTAAATGACCCCGATCCATCACCCAGGAAAAGTTGTCCTGGATTACTCTCATTCATGCCCACTTTCACGCGACAGTAATGAACATTTCCACCTAAAATAATATCCATTTTCCCATCTTTATTATAATCAGCCACGGAGATAGCATACACCGGCGAGAACTGTGCTTCAACAGGCAGCGGCCTTTCCACCAGGTTACCCGAGGCATTACTCACCCATACTTTAGTTTCTATTGTATTTGCAAACAGTCTTTTAGAACCCGTTAATTCCTCCGGCGTAAATATATCCGTTAGCTGCGCGTTTGAATAAGATTTATAATCAGGGAAGCGGGTACGCATAGCCGATATCTGTTCCAGCAATTCATCCCTGCCAACATAGGGATATGATTTTCCATCAATGTAATAGCAAAAAACAGGGTCAACGGCTCCATTGTCATCAAAATCCTTGAAATATATTTCTACAGGTTCCTTATCACTGGCACGCCATTGGCAATTGGTGCCATTGTTTCCGGCAATAATATCCGGCTTTCCATCACCGTTAATATCCCTGACCTGAAGGGTGTTCCACCATCCATTCCAGGATTTATCTATAAAACTACTGGTTTTGTCTTCCAGTTTTCCATGATTTATTTGCCACACCTGCAGGGGCATCCATTCTCCCACTGTTATTAATTCGTTTTTGCCATCCTGGTTGAGATCGGTAAATACAGCACTGGTAAACATTCCGGCTTCTGCCAGGGCAGGACATATCGATTTGGTAGCATCTTTAAAATTTCCTTTTCCATCATTTAAAAGAATATAGGATGATGGTATTTCCGGGTAACGCCCAGGGATTACGCGGCCACCCAGGAAGAGATCAGGATGACCATCATCATTAATATCTCCAACAGCCACTGCCCCGGAAGAAGTGAAAAGTTCGGGCAATGCAGCAGGGTTTCTTTTCATTCTACCGGTGCCATTATTCAGGTACAAGCGGCTTTGTAACGCTTTGTCACCGGGTTGAAAATTGTCATATCCACCGCTTGCAACAAAAAGATCAGGGTATCCGTCGCCGTTAGCATCAAAAACCTGTGCATCTACATCTTCACTTAATGCATCTGCTTCCAGACCTGGCTGTATAGTTTTAATAAAAGTATTATTCTTTCCCTGTAGAAACACAGCACCTGGAGATCCTGACGCCCCGCCGATAAACAGGTCTTCCTTACCGTCGCCATTCATATCTGCTTTAACCATACAGGGGCCGTCGTAGGAAAGAGAATTGATAAGCAACGGTTGACGTTTAAAATCATTCACATGATTTTCCTGGTGAAGAAATTGTACGGGGGATATATCCATGGGCGATAGTAAAGTTTCCTCCCTCACCGTAGTAGTTTCTTTGATAAATTGAGCGGCTGATTGTCTTAGACCAATGTCTTTGTTGCAGGCAACATGTGTGAGCACCTGCTTTTTGTTTCCGGGCCATAATACTACCAAGGAATCTATCGAAGTCACAGGCCCTGTTCCAAATACCATTAAAGGTGAAACACTCGATTGAAATCCACGGCTCACCAATTGTTCCTGCACCTGCTGCTGACCGTTATAAAACAAGAACACTTTAGCACCGATTCCAAAACTATTTTTTCCATCACCCATTAATTTAATGCGCAACGAGTTGTTGGCATTTTGTTGTTTTCCATTATTCCGGTAAACAAAAGCAGGTTTATTGATATTGTTTACTACCAGGTCAAGATCACCATCATTGTCCAGGTCCGCATAGGCAGCGCCATTGCTATTTGAAACAGCGTCCAGGCCCCATTCAGCGCTTTTATTTGTGAAGCAGGTACCGCCCTTATTTTTAAAACTGCAATTGCGGACGTCCGATGCCGGCATTTTTTTTACTAACTCCAGCAGGTTAGTCTTTTGTATCCTGCCCTGGTTATCACGAAGGTACTGGCCCATAAATTTTTGAAAATCCATATTGGTGTAATCACGCAGGTACCCATTGGTGACAAAGAGATCTTTCCATCCATCGTTATCAAAATCTGCGAAAAGAGGCGCCCAACTCCAGTCTGTATTGGAGATGCCTGCCAGCTGACCTATTTCGCTGAAGCCGGCATTACCATTATTCAGGTGTAACATGTTACGCATGTATTGCGGATGTAATCCCATTTTAATTCTTAGATCAAACAGCTCATAGTTATCGTTGCTGAACAAGAGTTTCTGTCTCCTGTTATCTTCCGGTAGCATATCCAGGGTATATATATCCGGCAGGCCGTCATTATTAATATCGGCTACATCATTGCCCATGGAAAATTGTGAAGTGATAGAAATTCTCTCTGCCAGTTCATCTCTGAAACCTCCCTGCCTGTTATTTATATAGAGACAATCCGGCGCCAGGTAATCGTTGGAAATATAGATATCAGGATAGCCATCATTATTGATATCGGATACTGACACACCCAGGTTAAAATTTAACCTTGCATTGCGTATGCCTGATTGTTTTGTTACATCATTAAAGAAGCCATTATCATTTCGGTATAACTTAATGCCTGTTAAAGAATCCGTTTTATTCATCAGGTAGTAGATGGCAGTTTCATCCAGGTTATTAAATCTTACCGGACTGTGATTTAATAAAACCATATCAAGATCTCCGTCCAGGTCATAATCAAAAAAAGCGGCATGGTTACTGAAGGCGGAATCTGCCAGGCCGAATGACCTGGCTTGTTCTGTGAAGAGAGGAATTCCATTTTTATCACGCCCCTTATTAATAAATAGTTCATTGGCCCTTTGAGGGCCGGGAAGGTTACCGGAATAACATATATAGAGGTCTAACAAACCATCTCCATTCACGTCCGCCATGGTAACGCCGGTAGTCCAGCTGAGTCTTCCACCAGCAGCAGTCTTTACCGTAACATCATCAAATTTAAGATTACCACGATTAAGGTAGAGGTGGTTCCCGTTCCGGTTACTGGTGAGATAGATATCATCAAGGCCATCGCTATTTAAATCACCAATAGCTACACCTCCCCCATTATAACTGTTTTCATATTGCAGGGGATTTACATTTTCATCCTCCATTATTTGATTGATGAAATTAATACCGGTGGAATCGCCGGGAAGAAGGCTGAAGAGTGTAGATTGCTTTACTTCAGATGGACTACATGCCTGCAGGAAAAATAATGTTGACAATACAAGTAGAAAAAGCCGCACGAAAAATGTTTTTAACAGACTGTCAGCTTTCTGCTAATCAGTCATCTGTAGATCAACAATAATTAAAGTTTCAATGTGTAATGTAGGAAGATATCATATTTAATATCAATGTTACTTTCAATTGTATTAATAGAATTTTATCAAAGGCGTTTCTAGGGGCAGGGCCTGCCCCCGCCCTGTTTCACCTGGCACCTCTGCGATTTTTATTAAAGTACTTAACAGCATTCCAAGCATCGGCGTTTGTAGGGGCAGGGCTCGCCCCCGCCCTGTT
>JBDSBP010000295.1:0-4490 GCA_039921525.1 Chitinophagaceae bacterium
TAATTCTTATTTAATATCAACAACTCTTTTATAATATTTCATGAAATTACTTTAAGGTTTTTCCAGTTAAACCGGTATAGGTATAAACATTTACGACAATATTGAAAAAACTTCATTAGTTAACAATATACACCTAGGAGGCAATTGTTAAGTTAAAAGAGCGTTAACGTTGCAGAAATCCAATATGAATGAAAGATTTGTTAGCTGGTAACAAGCTAATTTTTTTTATAGTTTTATTATGTAATACTTTCAGTGCAGTTGGCCAGTTGACCGGTATAAAAACTGTTCCTGGAAATTATGCAACGATTACTTTAGCAGTTGCAGATGTTAATGCTTTGGGCGTTGGTGCCGGCGGAGTAACGTTTAATATTGCAGCAGGTTATACTCAAACAATTGATTCAACCATCTCTCTTACTGCAACAGGTAATGCTTCCAACCCGATTATATTTCAAAAAGATCCTGCCACAACGGGTGCTAACCCGCTTATTACCTCTTATGCCGGGGGCGTGGGAACTCCCAAAACAGCAAAGCAAGATGGCATCTGGCGATTGATTGGTTCGGACTATGTAACCATCAGCGGCATTGATATTACAGATAACCCCGCCAATACCACCAACCCGTCCACCATGGAGTATGGATATGCGTTATATAAGGCTAGCAGTTCAAACGGTTGCCAGTATGTTACCATTGAGAATTGCGTTGTTACGCTTTCGATTGTGAATAACGCCGCGGGTACTGTTCCTATGGTAGATGGTTCAACTGGTATTATAGTAATGAACGCGACATCAATAGCGGCTGTGACTCCGATTTCTTCCGCTGCCGGAGGCCAAAACTCTAATAATAGGTTCTATTCCAATACCATCCAACATTGTAATATTGGTATTGCAATAGCAGGCTATGCAGCCTCATCACCTTATACACTTGCCGACAATAATAATGATGTGGGCGGTAATGCTGCACTCACAGGAAACACCATTATAAATTTTGGAGGGGCAGCGGGCTCAACCGTTGCTGCAGCGGGAATACAAACATCCGCTCAATACGGGTTAAATGTTTCTTATAATACCATCAACAATAACAACGGCAGCGGAGCAAATCATCCATTTGCTTTACGGGGGATTTTTATCAATACCGCTACAAGCGCCAATACTAATGTAACGTTTAATACCGTCACTATCAAAGGTGGTGGCGACTCGTTAAGTATTATAACCGGAATACAAAATGCAGCGGGTTCAACACCAGCATCGAATCTAATCAACATAAATAACAATACCATTACCAATTGTATTTATACGGCCGCAACATCGGGTCATTTTTATGGTATCTATAATACCGGATCGCCGACAACGATTTCAATAAGCAATAATACGATCTCAAATAACTCCAGCGCAGCAATAAGCAAAGGTCTTTTCTATGGAATTTATAATTACAGCGCAGCAACCACTGCTAATATAAACAGCAATTTACTCACCGGCAACTCCACCGGGGTTTCGACCGGTTTGTTCGCGGGGATCTACAATGCTTTGTCGGCACCAAATGTCAGCATAAGCAATAATACCATAGCAGGAAGTGCCACCGCTACTGTAGCCGGTGTGTATTATGCCATTTATAATAAAGCCTCGGTAGCTACATCGTTCAACATTGACGCAAATAATATCGGTACCAGCCTGCTTCCCGCGGTTACTTTTACCGCCCTTAATTCGGGAGCGCATATTTTTATTAATGATTATATAAATGGCTTAGCGGTTGGCCTATCCATTAGTAATAATCACTTTTACAATGTAGTCTATTCTATAGGCGGAACAGGAACTAATACCTATATCTATAATAAAAGTTCGACGTTAACTCAAAACATAAGCAACAATACGTTCAATAATATGAACGTAAATACCACCAATTCTATCACATTTATTTCTACTGCGGGCGTGTCCACATCAGGAACGCAAAACGTGAATGGCAATTCGATTGTCGGAACATTCACCAAAGCTGGTATAGGCGGAATTGTTACACTTTTTACCAGTACCTCCACATCTTTATCCGCGTCCACGTACAATAATAATGATAATAATTTTTCCGGCATCACCGTTTCGGGTACATCTACCATTGCCGGTTGGGTAAATACTGATGCCGGCGTTGCTACCAAAAACATTCAAAACAATATTTTCAGTAACTGGGTGGGAGGAACAGGTAGCATTATAGCCATGAATGTAAATCTTACCAGCGCGAATAATTCAACTACAGGCAATGTAATCAGTAATATTTCCAGCGCAGGAATTATTACAGGTATAACCACAGGTGGAACTACAGGCAATGATAACATTTACACTAACACAATTAATTCATTGTATTCCAGTGGAACTCCGGTTACCGGGATTGCTATAACTTCAGGGGCAACAAAAAAGATATACCGGAACAAGATTTTTGATCTTCAATCCACCAGTGCTGCCGGCCTTGTAAATGGCATATTGAGTTCAGGAACGACTACCGCAGTTATTACGGCTAATATTTCCAATAATTTAATAGGAGATCTTCGCACGCCAGTTAACAATTCAACAGATGGTGTCAGGGGTATCAGTATTACATCCACCAGGGCAAATTCCTCCGTCAATGTGTATTTTAATACCGTTTACCTAAATGCAACTTCAACCGGCACAAACTTTGGAACAAGCGGAATTTATCATTCAGCCAGCGCTACCGCTACTACAGGCGCACTCACCCTAAGCAATAATAGTATTACCAATATTTCTATACCGAACGGAAGCGGTGTTACGGCGGCTTACAGAAGATCTGGCATAGCCAGGGCAAATTATAATTTGTCGTCTAATAACAACCTGTTGTACGCAGGAGCTGCCAGTGCTACACGGTTGCTCTTTTTTGACGGCACCAATAGAGACCAGACCATCACCGCTTTTAAGTTGAGAGTGACTACTGCTGACGCGCAATCTGTAACGGAGGATATCTCGGCGAAATTTCTCAGTACTTCCGGCGTTTCCGCATCATTTCTACGTATGAATCCTTCTAAACGAACACAACTGGAGAGTGGCGCTATAAACATCAATGGTTACGCTACAGATGCCGATGGAGATACACGCCAGGGAAATGCCGGTTATTCAGGAACTGGTACCTCCCCCGATATCGGCGCGGATGAGTTTGAAGGAACGAAGTTCCAGGCGCTGGCTGGCTCTTATAACGTGGGAATCGGCCAGGTGTATACTTCACTTACCAACGCGGATGGTTTATTTTCCGCGATAAATAGTGTGGGGTTATCCGGCGATGTGGTTGTTAATGTTACTTCAGATCTGTCAGAGGATGGATCCAACGCTTTATTTGAGTGGACAGAACAGGGCGCTGGCAATTACAATCTTACCATTCAGCCAAACAGCACAACGGTAAGAAACATCACCGGTAATTCCCTGGCAGGCCTGATCAGGTTCAGTGGGGCCGATGGGGTAACTATCGATGGCAGTTTTTCCGGCAGCGGGCGTTACCTGACTTTTACCAATACTAATACTGCTGGTACTACAGGTACCGCATTTTCATTCATCAGCGGCGCAACCAACAATACTTTACGCTATTGTAATATAGGGGCTTTCGCCAATGCCGCGAACGGTGTACTTTTTTTCGGCACGTCAACAGTGGGCGGCAACAGCGACAACCTGGTAGAATATTGTGCCATTAACGGAACAGTTGCCGGACATACGAGCTTAGTCGGGATATATTCCGGGGGCACCGCGGGTAATGAAAATTCAAATACCATTTCTAATAATTCCATCTACAACTACCAGGACCGCGGACTGGACATTCCAGCAACGGGTTCAACCACATGGACCATCAACAAAAATAGTTTTTATAATGGCGATGTTGCAGGTTCTGTTAATTACGGCGCAGGGTCCGCGATTCATGGTATCCGAATTCTGGGCGGAGCAGGTTATAATATTGTCAATAATGCTATCGGTGGAAGTGCGCCTGCAACTTCGGGAACTACCGCGGTTTATGGTTCAACGCTTGGAATATTATCCTACCAGGGAATATTACTAACAACAACAAACGCCTCACCAGCGTCTGCCATAAAGGGAAATACCATTGCCAACATTTCGTTGTCAACGGTGGCAACTTCAACGTCTTCAACGGCATTTCATGGGATTGAAACAAATGGCTTTGGCATTAATGTGGGGGGAAGCGCAGCCGGAGAAGGGAATACAATCGGCTCAAATACTACCAACGGTTCGATATTAATAACAACAACAACAACCAGCGCTACATATAAAACTACCATCAGGGGTATCAGTTATAACAGTTCCGGGGGATTGGTTATCGGCAACCAGGTAGGTAGCCTGGATATTAAAAATATTGGTTTGGCCCCAGGTCCTTCCACTTTTATTGGTATCTATGTCAACAATGCCAGCGCCCCACCACTGGTGAACAATAATATAGTTGGCAGCACCGGTTCAGGAGCCGCTTTAAACAGCATCCGCGTATTATCAAGTTCA
>JBDSBP010000296.1:0-1963 GCA_039921525.1 Chitinophagaceae bacterium
TTTATGGGAGACGTCGACAAAATACCACACGTATCCGGTGTAACAGGGCGGGGGCAAGCCCTGCCCCTACAAACGCCGCGCATCAAAAATGTTATTTACACGGGTGATATCGGCGCCGCTGATCGAACACTCATACCTCATACCTTAGCTTGCAAACTGCCAATATTCTAAATTGATTTTGTAGCTTACGACCAACTCATAAAAATAGTATGGCAACAGTTGCACTTCGAAGTCCTGCAGGAAAATGGCTCATGGCTTCTACCATATTAGCTTCTTCCATGGCATTTATTGATAGTACCGCTCTTAACGTGGTGTTACCCTCCCTGCAAAAAAGCCTGCAGGCAAATGGCGCCGACCTGTTCTGGATATTAAACGCTTACCTGTTAATGTTAGCCTCATTAATTTTGATCGGTGGTTCTTTAGGCGATAAACTAGGGCGAAAAAAAATATTTATAGCGGGCATTTTTATCTTTATCGGAGGCTCGGCTGCCTGTGGGTTTTCACCGGGTGTTTCTCTTTTGATCCTGTTCAGAATCGTACAAGGTATTGGTGGAGCCTTGATGATACCGGGCAGCCTTTCATTGATCTCATCATCCATTAATCAGAACGAAAGAGGCAAGGCTGTTGGCACCTGGTCGGCATTTACAACAGTGGTAACATTGGGTGGGCCAATACTGGGCGGCGCGTTAGGCGACGCCGGCTTATGGCGTTATATATTTTTTATAAACGTACCAATTGGCGTGGCAGCAATTTTAATGCTTTGGCTAAAGGTCAGGGAAATCCGCGATGAAGACGCTGACCCTTCTATAGATTATGGCGGGGCCTCCTCTATTGCAATCGGACTTGCCTTACTTACTTTCGGCTTCCTGCGCGTACCGGCTGTAGGTTTTGGAAACTGGCAGGTATACACCTCCCTTTCCATCGGGCTTTTGTTATTACTGGCTTTTGTTTTTATTGAAAAGAAAAGTAAAAGCCCTATGATGCCTTTGCAGTTATTCGCTAATGCTACTTTTAGAGGGACCAACTTACTCACCTTTTTTTTATACGCAGGACTGGGAGCAGGAATGCTATTTCTTTCTTTGAACATGGTACAGGTGCAAGGTTACAGCCAGCTGCAGTCAGGACTTACTTTTTTACCTTTTACCATTTTGATGATATCGCTGGCCCGATTTGCCGGAAGCTTCGCAGACAAACACGGGCCGAGACTATTGCTGATCGCCGGGCCAGCTTTGGCAAGCGCTGGCCTGCTCCTCCTGTCTTTTGTGAAACAGACGAATGGCGCTTCTGATTACTTTACCACTTTTTTCCCTGGTATCCTGGTGCTGGGAATAGGCATGTCGCTAACCGTGGCACCGCTAACTTCTACCGTATTGGGTTCCGTTAGTGATCATCTATCAGGTACTGCCTCAGGTTTTAACAACGCCATGGCGAGAATAGCCAGTGTATTTGCCAACGCTATCTTCGGCGCCTTAGCTATTTTATTTTTTTCGTCTTCGCTGCAATATCAAATAAAAGATATTTCACTTATCACAAAAGAGAAGCAGGCGGTGCTATCACAGGCAGCCAATCTGGGAAATGCAAAAGCGCCGGATACAATCAACGCTGAAAAGAAAGCGGTGATTGACAAAGCCTATCATAACAGCTTTATTAATTCCTATGGAAAAATTTTGCGCCTATCTGCAGGGCTTGGTTTTTTAGGAGCTTTGATATCTGTTTTTTATATAAAGAACTTCACGGTTAAAAAAGATCTTATGTAATGAAGGAATAAGTAGATGCAATTATGATGTAACGCCAAACGGAAGATTATAAGGATGTGCATTATAAAGAACCATCGACCAAAGACCAAATTGCAGCTCTATACAAATGTCAGATTCGCTACAACAGCGGCTTACATTCAACTTAATAACAGTTCAATGATCGATCAATTAAGTTATGATTACTACCAAATTACAAATAAGCTGAC
>JBDSBP010000297.1:0-3000 GCA_039921525.1 Chitinophagaceae bacterium
GGAGATACACGGAGGCGCTCTGTGAAACTCCGTGCCTTCTCCGTGTAGCTCTGTGTAATATATTTGCTGCCCAGACATGCGACAGAACCAACAGAATAACTTCATGACTTGTCAAAGTAGAATTAACAATTAACCATTATTAAAATCTTGTCGCCAAATAATGCGGCAGCATATCTCTCCACGTCGACCAGTCATGTTTCATATCGGGTCCCCATATATCCAATTCATAATTTATTCCTTTGCTATATAACACCCCGGCAAATCGACGGTTTGCTTCAGGGTCTTCATAATCGCCACTCCCGGTTACGAGATGAATATGATTACTGCTTCGGATCTGTTCCAACAAGTTATGATCGGTTAAATTAGGCAGGTAATGTATGGGACTATTAAAATATACATCTTCATCATAATAACCTCTTGTATATTCTGTAAGATCATACACACCGCTCATTGCAACAAATCCGTTGATAAGGTCGGGTCTTTTAAAAAATAAATTAGCGCTATGCAGGGCGCCGAAAGAAGCACCGCAGGTGATAATCGGTGTTTCCCAACTGGTGTTATTACGGATAAAAGGCACTACCTCATTATATACATAATCGTTGAAGGCCAGGTGACGGATCATCTTGTCCCTTGGATGCATGCCATAGTTCATCCAGCTTTCATTGTTGATACTATTTATGGAAAATACTTTGCATTTACCTTCATTAACAAAGTGGGCTATGGAATCCATTAATTGAAAACGTTCGTACTCCAGGTAATCGGCGGCAGCTGTCGGGATCATTAACAATGCAAACCCGTGCCAACCGTAAACTGCCACAGGCATCTGCCGGTTCAGGGATGGGCTGTGCCAGGATGTTAGCTGTCTTTCCATAGTTTTTGATTTTGACATTGAAAATACGCCTTATATTTTAATACCTCCAATAAGCACTTAGTCGCGGCACTTAGTTACCTGTATTATTGATAATTCGAATATATCAGCTTACATTTATGATAACATTACACTTTAAAGGGCAATAATCTTCAGCAAGGCAATTTCTTTAATTCAGAAACAAGTTTTTCTATCAAATATGTTCCTGAATGGTTCTTACAATTCAAATCCTTCATTTGATCATAACTATTAAAATTGTCTTATGAAAAAAATTCTACACTTTAAAGACGAATTCCTAAATTCTACAGATGTCAGCGCCACCAAAATTGCGCTAATAATTATCGCCATTTACGGCGTTATTTTCACTGTAACGTATATAGCGTGGTGATCATCGGACTTGAGGTGTGAGGTGTGAGTACGGCTATCAGCTATTGGCTTACTACCAAGTGAAGAGTCAAATTTAAAATTGAAAACTTCCTGGGGAAGTCAATATTACTATTTAAGTAACTCGGAAGTTATTTACATCATGACATCGGACCAACCTGGTGACAAAAGCTGATAGCTGATAGCTCATAGCCGCACTCACACCTCACAGCTCATACCTCATATGCGGGTTTTTCTCCGCATACTGGTATACCAATCCGCGCACATAATCGTTATCCGGATACTGTGTCAGGCTTAACTTTAATTCGTTAATATCAGAAACATTATAGGGCTGAGGCAAATACCCCATGCCATAAAACCTGCCCCGTTCAATCAGCAGGCAGCTTTGTTCCGTGGTTGATTTACCATTTCCTAACAAAGCAAAAGTGGGTAATTGCTGGTGAAGAGTTTTAATAGCTTCTAATACCCGCTGATTATAAATTACCGGATCTTCCGTGGTTATTTCTTTTTGCTTGTCAATATAACATAGGCCCTCATCCAACATAAATTCTTTCACCAGCTTTCGTAACAACAGGTAGCCCTGCTGCAGCATGTTAAAAGTATACAACGGTTGCAGGTGTTTTCTTTTCTTTTCAATGCCTAACCTGACATAACCGTTCTGATCTTCGAACGAATACAAACCATACACATGTTCAAACCGCTTCAGGCTCCGGTTATACGCCGGCCACAAGCGGCGGATCTCCGCGCTTTCGAGGATCAGCGCCATCAGTTCACTGCCACATACCTGGTGACTGATACTGCAGACCTCCCGTAAAAAATCCTGCTTTCGCCTGCCTTTATCGTTATTGGAAAAATGACTCTTTACACGCTGCTGAAGATTTCTCGCTTTTCCTACGTAAATGATTTTTCCCTTTTTGTCATGAAAGTAATAAACGCCCGGAAAGAACGGCAATTTCTCTACCTGCTCCGAGGGAATATTAGGCGGAAGATACGATTCCTTATTTTTACCTTTCAGCATCCCTTGAACATGCCCCTCACTGTCTGCCTGTAATATTCTCGAGAACAAGGTTGCAGTAGCTGTTGCATCACCCATAGCACGGTGACGGTCATTCAGCACGATATTGAGCGTCCGGCAAATAGATCCCAGGCCATATTTAAGATGCCCGGGGAAAACTTTCCGGCTTAGTCTTACCGTGCATAATTTTTTACTGTTCAGTTCAAAACCATACAGCTGCAGGTGATGTTTCACAAAAGAATAATCGAAATTTACGTTGTGTGCTACAAATATTCTTCCCTGTAATAAGTTGAAAATATGCGTTGCCACCTCTTCAAACCTGGGAGCATCCTTCACCATCTCATTGGTAATGCCCGTTAAAGTAGAAATATAACTTGGGATAAGTATGCCGGGGTTGATGAGTGTCTGGTATTGTGCTTCAATGGTCATTCCATCAAAAAGTATGATGGCAATTTCGGTAATGCCATTGGCTCCGGCGTATCCGCCCGTGGTTTCAATATCTATGATAGCAAAAGACAATTAATAACAATTTAAACCAAAAATACTAAAAGTTTTGGCAAGATAATGATAGACTTCCGAAGGTAAGACCAAAAGGTCTGGGCGTTTGTAGCGGCGGGTCTCGCCCCCGCCCTGACTGCATACGAAACTGCCTGCATATTATCGGGAACGTTTATAAAATACCACATGTATCCGGTGCAACAGGGCGTTTGTAGGGACAGGCTTTCGAAGTTTT
>JBDSBP010000298.1:0-10156 GCA_039921525.1 Chitinophagaceae bacterium
GTATGCAAGCCAAATTTATCCGCTGACCACCCTGCCACCAGGGGAGCTACAACACCACCCGCCAATTCGCCAATGCCGATGACAAGACCTAGTGTTTGAGCAATATACTGACGGGGTAATGTTTCAGATGGTATGGTTGCAAAAACAATCGGGAAACAACCCATTATCGAAGAACCCAATAACACGAGTAATGAAAGGCTGCCGAAACTCTTTCCGGCATAAATTACACCAAACGGCATTAGCGCACTAAGAAAAAAGAAAATAATAACCAGCGGTTTTCTTCCAAACTTATCAGATAAAGCGGGTACCAGAATTCCCCAGATAATTGAGCCCAATCCGAATGCACTCATCGTTTTACCCATCTCAGTGTCTGTAAGATGCTTAATAGAAATTAAATATTTTGGCATGAATGTAAGTTGAGCAGCGAGGCAGGTCATCATGCAACAACTCAACAGGAGTGCCACCCTCACATTTCGGTATTTCAATAAAACGGCAATGCATGTTTTCTGTTTTTTTACCTTTACTTTAACTTGTTCGTTTTCTTTTATATAAAGTAACCCAAGTGTTGCCAGAACCAACCCAGGTACGCCTGCAATAAAGAATGCATATCTCCATCCAAAATTTGTAGCAATCGCAACCAGTGCTATTGGTGCCAGCATCGCTAACAGGTTACTCCCAAAACCCTGTGTAAACCCCATATTAAAACCTCTGCGTTTTTCCGTAGAAGCGTCCACCATTATAGATTGAGCAAGCGGTAACACGGGGCCTTCCGCGAAACCCATAATGGTTCGTGCCAGCAATAAGAAAGTAAAGCTTGCTGCCAGGCCCGAGAAAAATGAGCAAATTGAAAAAATGACTACAGCTATGATGAGGTATTGTTTTCTTTTGCCTGTCCTGTCGGATAAAGAACCCATCAGGTATCCAGAAGTTGCCCATGCAAGAGCAAGTGAGGAGGTCAGCAAACCAATTTGAGTATTATCTATGCCAAGCTCTTTATCAAAAAAAGGCACTAAATAACTTAGTGCCATCCTGTCGAATATTACAAAACCGAAAATAAGGCTGAGTAACATGACCAGCTTATTTTCATAACGGAATAAATGGTTTGCATTCATATAGCGGTTTCATTTGAAATTCATGATCTATCCTTTTCATTAGGCTCTTCCGTATAAACAATAGTGGTTCGTGAATTGTCCACTTTCTTAAAAATAGCAGATCTGATGCCGCCGCGCCTCCTGTGCTTTCAGTTTATAAAAGTCTTAAATCGTCTGCGCCTAACCGCTATCGATTAAATCTAAAGCCCAGGTAAAGTACAAAAAATAACGGGTTCCATTTACATCCTGTTAATGTCTGTTGATGATGAATTATATTATTCCAATATACAGCTCCCATTGCTTGAATTTACCGTTAGCAATAGTTTATTTTACTTTTTTTCCTTCAATATTTTGCTTCTGAAAATATATCCTGTTGGATAGCTGCGGCGTTGTGCCATTACCCGTTAAGATATTACGTTTCCATTAATACGATGCTTGTCTAGGGGACTTAACGAATGAAACAATCAATGCCCTTCGACAAAATTTGGCATATCATTTTTATTGAATTTTGTTATTTCTATGATAGTGGTATTATGCCGTAAAAGCGGGGGAACAATTTGCAGGGCATGTTCTTTACTGTCAAAATCATTGATGAACCATGATTTATGCACGCCATCCTTTCAACCCCAGTCAGCATTTGATAGTAAATGTGAGCCTGACTCCACGAACAATTTAATTATTTTCTGACATTCTGTTATATCTCCTGAATGTGGAATTTCGATTAAGTATGTTGGCATCTGATTAAATTTATTTACTGATCGATTATTTTGTAAGATACATTATTTTGATTCAGTTATATTCCAGCTTATCGTATTCGTATTTATGGCCTGGCTCAACCTGAATGTCGGCTATTCGTGCCAATGACAGGTAAGCGGCGTGATTTTTTTTTACTATGATAAGCACCTTCAACGAAAAAAAGGCTATATTGGACAGGATCATAACATAATTAACCAAACAAGACATCGTCTACATTTGGAGGCTACAAACAAGCCGCACCGGGTTCACATAAAGTTTCTTGTTACAACCTTTATTTCATGTTCAATCAAAAAACAATCCTGGCAGCCATTGCCTCATTGGTATTTTCGGCATCCTTTTCACAGGTAACGCTGATCGAAAAAGTTACTAAAACCAGTACAGGACTCGTCATCCCATACGACAAATATGTTCTTGACAATGGTCTCACCCTTATCATACATGAAGATCACAGCGATCCCATAGTTCATGTGGATGTTACCTATCACGTTGGCTCGGGAAGGGAACAGATCGGCAAGTCGGGCTTCGCGCACTTTTTTGAACATATGATGTTTATGGGGTCGCAAAATGCCCCTGAAAAATTACACGATCAAATCACTGTCGGTAATGGTGGAACTAATAATGGAAGCACTAACCGCGACCGTACTAACTATTATGAAACTGTTCCTAAAAACGCGATAGAACCGGTTCTGTGGCTGGAGGCAGACCGGATGGGGTTCTTACTGAATTCAGTAACCCAACCAAAATTCGAAGTGCAGCGGGAAACGGTAAAAAATGAAAGAGGTCAGAATTATGATAATCGACCCTATGGTCTGATATCTGAAAATATTGATAAAAACCTATATCCATACGGACATCCATATTCCTGGAACACGATTGGTTATTTGGAGGACCTGGATCGAAGCAACGTAGATGATCTGAAAAATTTTTTTTTGCGCTGGTATGCTCCCAATAATGCAACGCTTACTATTGGTGGCGATGTGAATACATCTGATGTTGTAAAGATGGTAGTAAAATATTTTGGTTCTATTCCCCGCGGACCGGAAGTGAAGCCCGTGCGGGTAACAACCGCACAGTTATCAGCAGACCGTTACGTGTCTTATGCTGATAATTATGCCCGGATTCCAAATTTAATCATCGTGTACCCGACTGTTCCGGATTATCATAAGGACATGGCTCCCCTGGAGGCACTATCAGAAATATTGGGACAAGGGAAGACCTCTATATTATACCAGCAAATGGTTAAAAAGCAGTTGGCCCTGCGGGCGGGCGCTTTTAGCTCCCTTTCAGAACTGGCGGGTGAATTCAATATAAACATTATGCCTGCTGCCGGTAAATCACTTGCCGACATGAAAGACTTGTTCCGGGCCTCGCTGGATTCTTTTGAACAACGTGGCGTTACCGACGAAGACGTGGCTAAGTTTAAAGGCCAGATCGAGACCGAGGTGGTCAGCTCCCTTCAAAGCGTTCACGGGAAGGTAGCACTGCTTGCAGAATTCCAAACTTTTACCGGTAACCCCAATAAGATAGCTGACCTGCTTAAAGCCTATAACGCAGTTACTAAAGAAGATGTGATGAGAGTATACAACACCTACATCAAAGGGAAAGGCGCTGTGATACTAAGTGTTACAACGAAGGGACAGGAAACGATGCTGGCAAAAGACAATAATTTTAAAATAGATTCATCCGTCTATAATGCACCTGATTATGGATATGCAGGATTGATGTATAATAAACACCCTGACAATTTTGACAGGACGAAGGCGCCGCTGGTTGCGGCTATTCCCGTAGTAGCAGCTCCTAAGCTTTGGAAAAAAAAGCTGCCAAACGGAATAAAAATGGCAGGTACTGAAAACAGCGAAATTCCATTGATAAACCTTACCATTAGTATCCCGGGAGGACGTTTGACGGAAGCAAAAAATCTATCCAAAGTTGGACTGGCCTCTCTTTTTGCAGGGATGATGAATGAAGACACCAAAAATTATACGGCTGAGCAAATGTCGGTAGAGCTTCAAAAACTTGGTAGCACTCTTGTTGTTGTAAACGACCTGGACAGGATTAATTTTAATATAATATCGCTAAAAAAGAATATTGATAAAACCCTGGCACTGGTAAAAGAAAGGATGTTTGATCCTCTTTTTACAGAGGATGCCTTTAATCGAATTAAGAAACAAGCCCTGGAAGCATTTAAGATTCAAAAATCACAGCCTGCTGTTGTAGCCAACACCGTGTTCGCGAAACTTAATTACGGCGACAACAATATTTTAGGGTTCAGTGCGAATGGTACCGAAGAGACAGTTAAAAATATTACACTCGAAGACATCCACTTTTACTACCAAAATTATATGACAACCCGGCAGGCAAGCATTATAATTGCCGGTGATATCAGGCAGGAAGAAATACTTCCCAAATTATTATTTGTTAGTAAGTTGCCTGATAAAAAAATCGTGCTAAAGATACCGCTGTCCGCAGGGGTAGTGGATAAAACAAAAATTTACCTGGTAGACGTGCCAAAGGCAGCGCAGACGGAATTCAGGATTGGTTATGCCACAGGTTTGAAATATGATGCCACAGGAGAATATTATACCTCAACGCTCATGAATTACCCTTTAGGAGAAGATTTTACCTCCAGGTTTAACCAATACCTCCGTGAAACAAAGGGTTGGACCTACGGGGCGGGCAGCTGGTTCTCGGGTAATAGTTATAGTGGCGAGTTTCGGTTCAGCTCGGGTATAAGAGCAAATGTTACAGACAGTGTCCTGAACGACGTAATGAAAGAAATTAAAAATTATGTTTTAAGTGGTCCCACCACTAAAGAAGTAGATTTCATGAAAAAAGCCGTGGCGCAAAGCGAAGCTTTGAACTATGAAAGCCTTTACCAGAAAGCTTATTTTGTCCGTCGCGTTTTAGATTATAATTTGCCTGCAAACTTTCCGGCGAAGCAAAATGAAATATTAAAAAAGATAACTGCTGAAGATATGAAAGTACTGGCATCAAAATATATGAATCCACAAAAGCTGAATATTTTGTTAGTGGCAGATAAAGAAAAAGTGCTCAACGGTATAAAAAAATCTGGTTATGAAATCGTAGATCTTGATGTAGATGGTATTCCAACTGCAAAAAAAGCATTCTAACTTTTTGAATTAGTTTTGTTACACGGAGATGCGACTGAACACTGTGAAATAGTTTTGTTACACGGAGATGCGACTGTACACTGTGAAATAGTTTTGTTACACGGAGATACACGGAGAAGGCACGGAGATACACGGAGACCCTCTGTAAAACTCCATACTATCTCTGTGTATCTCCGTGCCTTCTCCGTGTACCTCCGTGTAACTCTGTAAATTCTGCTTCAGACGTTTAATTGTGTTCAATGCAAGTCGCCCTTTTCCATATCAACAGTATAGAGCAATTTTAAATTGAGTCCGAATGATATGAAAAAGGAAAAACTATTTCCTGTCCTGATGAGTGGAAAGCAATAATTTCCTCTTTGTATCCAGCATTGTCCTCCGTCATTGAAGCCGAAAATTTGCAGGGTATTTATATAATTCCCTGTTTTATCGATTAAAGATACAGTCCTGGCTTTATCTCGTTTTATTGTAAAATCAGGAATTGCAGGACTGTTGTTTATAAATTCTGAAAATGTTTTATATACGCCTCTTTTATATGGTTGCGTTAGAATAGGTAAATTGAAACGGTTATTATAATAATTTTCGTGCACGGCGCTTTCCTCGAATGGTTTTTTCAGCAGCACTTTCCCCCAATCAGTACTGCTTATTTTATTTTGTAGAAATCTTAAAGCCGGCATCAACAGGTTTTCTTTCATTTCATCCGAAATTTCGTTTTTATTTATTGCCAGTCGTTCTACAAATGCGGTATCGATCTTAAATGCCGCATAAAAAATTTTGCCCGACTTTAAAAAAACTTCTGTTTCCAAATTTATCTGCCCAATATTTTTTATAGATGCATTCGCGGTAATGGTATCTCTTTTAATGATCTTCAATTTCTTTAAGAAAATTACTACTTCGTTATTGTCATCACCAAATTTTTTTCCGAAATAGTTATTTAGATATACCTCGATATTTTGTCTGGCGCCTCCTTTAAAACTAATCTTGTAGTTCCGGATAATAGGGTAAACGATATTGGTAAACGAAGTATATAGGCCTATATATGTAGTGTCGAATCGAACATCCGCCACCCTGATGATATTAACCGGAAGTGACGGCGTTTCTGCAGACCGCAGACTGGTGTCCAGATTAATTTGCATTTCACGAATATTCCGAAGGTCAATACTGTCTTTATGATAATTGCCAATAACCTGGCAAAAAGGGCGCACAGCAAATAATAAAATAATTAGAATAGTTAATAAATATCGATTCAAAGGATGTTAAATTTTAAAAATTAGAGGAAGATGTTCGCCGTTTCAAAAATAAAAGAATTGTCATCAAATATAATAAAATGATTCTTATTCAATATGAATCACCGGAACACGGGTGGTAGTTTGCGGATGATCTGCACTAATGACAGGCCCTTTGTGCTCTGCGTTGGAAGAGGTGCTTTAATAGGTGCAATAGTACCTGGAAGATTCAAAACATCTACCTGTTCTTTGTAAGGAATAGAATCTTTTATATAAATGGGAACACTTTCTTGTGAAATAGCGCTTAAATTTTGAAAGATCAAGGGCAGAATAAAGAAAACCTGGTCATTCACGCTAAAGCAAATAATGATGTTCATCATTTTTTACTGGAAAAACTAATCATCAAAAATGGAAAGTAAAATATTGCTTAACTTGATTTCCTTATGATGAAATTAACAAAAAATAAGTTTCTCTTTTTTTTACTTTTAACGGCTTCTTCAAATTTTGTTTTTGCACAAAATAAGATCAAGACAAGGGATGGCTTTAAAAAGAAATACTTTAAGGTAACGCCGTGCATGAATGTGCTGGGCCGCTTTACAGCTTCCAATGTTCCTGCAATGGCCCCGGAGGAAGAGTTTGCTCCATCTGGCAATCCCGATGCTATAATGCCGGCAAACCTTCCCGGAAATGGTTTATCGCAACACCCCATGCTTTATATTGGAGAGAACTGCAATAAAATGTTCCTCGTTAAGGATGGCAAGACGATCTGGACCTATTCTACCGGTAAGGGTCCTGAATATGATGATGTTTGGATGCTTTCGAACGGTAATATTCTCTTTACCCGAATGCAGTATATTGCTTTAATTACCCCGGATAAAAAAGTACTTTGGCGATACGATTGTAATAATTCCAAAGGCGCTGCGCATTCAGAAGTCCATGCCTGTCAGCCTATCGGGTTGGATAAAGTTATGTTCGTTGTAAATGGGTTGCCACCCAAATTAATGATTGTTAATATCAAGACAGGGGCCATTGAAGTTGATCATGAACTGCCTTACAAGCAGCCAGCAGATCCTAACGGTATCCATGGACAATTTCGGCGGGCTCGCGTTACGGCGCAGGGCACTTACCTGGTTTCTTACCTTACCATGAACTGTGTAGTGGAATACGATAAAGATTTTAAAGAAATCTGGAGATACAATATCATGTCGCCCTGGGCTGCCATAAGGCTAAAGAATGGTAACACGCTGATCACCGACGAGAAAGAATATCTTACACGCGAAGTTAATACGAAGAGTGAAACTGTTTGGGAGTTCAACTGCAAAACCGATCTGCCTGCAGAATATCAATTTTCCTCCGCGCCGCAAAGCTGCACCAGGCTGGCCAACGGCAACACCATTTTCACCTCACGTGGCGAAAAAGGGCAAGGACCACAGCTTATAGAAGTCACTCCAGGCAAGAAGGTCGTCTGGGTGTTGCAAGATTGGAAAAACATCGGCGATGCTACTGCAGTGCAGATTTTGGATGATCCGGGAATCCCTGAAATTCCTGGTCAGTCTGAACATTGAACTAAATAGCATGTTCCTCCTCCATTATAAACCTCTAATATATCATGCGGTTTTACATTTGTCAAACACGCTAATTTTACTATTTAATATCGGTGGCATGAAATTGTTATAGCTTCATAAAACCACAGAAATGAAAAAATTTTTATTACCACTGGCTTTGGCTACTTTAATGTTTACACAAGCCGGGGCTCAAATTCAAAAAGGAAATGTCATGGCTGGAGCTGACCTTGCTGACATAAAACTAAATCTTAATAAGGGAGGGAATTTTAATGTTAACATCAATCCTAAAGCAGCATGGTTCATCAGGGACAATATTGCAGTCGGGGCGTATGTTAATCTTGGTCTGAGTACGGCTAAAGGTGCTGGTACTTCTGTCAATTATGGGGTAGGGCCGTTAGCAAGATATTACATAAATGATAAAACCTTGAACCTTGTTCAGCACTCCCGATTTTTTATTGAAGGTACTGCTGGTATTGAAGGGTACAACCCGGTAACGGGTGACAATACAAATGGTTTAGGACTTGGTGTAGGTCCTGGTCTTGCCTATTTTATAACGCCAAACATCGGGTTGGAGGGGCTGGTTAAATATAACGGTATTGTTGGATTTGGTTCTGCTGTTTCCAGCAGTATCATAAGTGTTGGTATTGGCTTCCAAATTTATCTGCCTTCTTCCGGGATAAAAAAAGAAGTTAAAAATATTAAGTGATGCCTGTAAACTGAATCTTAACAATTCAATATGATATAAGCCCGCAGCATCAAAAACTGCGGGTTTTTTAGGAACATTACCAACCCTCTTTTACAGATTCGGTCAGACGCATCTTCAATAAAGGAAGATAGTACCTCTCGATTTAACAACTATGTGGATTGATTTATTAGGACCTTTTTCTTTTCAGAAGATGCAATAAAAAACTACCTCCACCAAGAAGTCGACAAATGATTATATTGGTTGATTTAAAATACGAAGGCTTCTAAAAAATACTATTATGATTTGATTAAACCTTGAGTATATTTTTACACAAGGAAAATATTTGCCGTCATCATCAGATAAAAGTTTCGTGTTATACCTCCAAAACGTAAAGTGGGATTTTATACAGAGTTCCACATTAATTAATTAATAATATCGAATGTCGTTTAGGGAAAGGAAAAGGGCGACTAAAAGCCCGCCTCTACATTTTATTTGGCTCCTTAACTAAGCGACATTGATTAAGTATTGAACATTTTCTTCTTAAGCCAAAGATTTTTATAGAGATAAAAAACATCATTTAACATACCTATGCGCGTGTTCTGCCTATTCTTAAATTAAATAATAATTTACAATTATTAGTCTATTATGGCTGCGTAGAATCCCGCTTTTGCCAGCGATAGGCAGCCACTGAATTCTTCCAGAAGTACTTTTCTGCCACAACTCGGCTTTTGGAGGTGAAGTATTCGCGAACCAGCCGCAACCCAACATCAAAAGGTAGCCATTGATCGCTGTTGGGCCAATCGCTGCCGTAGAGCAACCGGTCTTCACCGAAGATGCCAAAAAGTTCATCCAGCCGGCCCCGGTAGAAACTTAGCGCCTGTGGAATTTTTCCGTCAACCCGTTGCAGGACTTCAGATATTTTTACGTAAACCTGGGGCCGATTGCCCAACTCATTCAAATCAGCTTCTAAAAGTCTGCGTGCCGTGGCATCTTCCGGAACTGTCATCTGGGGAAGATGATCGATCACTACACGTAAATTCGGTACCTGATCAGTTACCCGCACTACGGCAGCCATCAGGGCAGGATTCGGGTTTGCCGTATCTAACGTTAGTCCTGCCTCGGCCAGGATTCTAAGATCTGATACAAACCCAGGCTTCGACAGTTCGCGGACCAGGTCACGATCCCAAATGTTTCCGTAACGAATGCCTCGAAAAAGAGGATTGCGTTGGAATCGTTCGAGCAGTTGGCGGAAGTTTGGCTTGCCCGGTTCGAGATTGCCTATCGTTCCGACGATTAACTTGTCCTTCGCAGCGATGTCGAGTACCCATTGGTTGTCTTCCAGCCAGGGACTGGCCTCCACTTCAATCGCGCCCACAATTCCGAGCGGCATTGCGATCTTCCGATAGCGGCCAGGAAGCGCCGGCTGGTAAAGAATGCCGTCATTTTTGTTGGGCCAGGGTACTCCCTTGGGGCGAGTGGTGTCGAACAAGTGGATGTGGGTATCAATGATCGGGATGGAGGGATCTTCCTCCCATCCTAACGAGGGCAGCGCAGCGGCAGCGGAAGCGCTGGCGGCCAAAGAAAGAAAATTTCTGCGGTTCATTGGCACTAAGTTAGTGATTTCAGAAAAGCGTCAACAGGTTTGTGCCAGATTCCGCAGGTGTTTCTTGTCCTGGCATTTGTCCGTTCAGACTGGGCCTGTTGA
>JBDSBP010000299.1:0-2555 GCA_039921525.1 Chitinophagaceae bacterium
CAGTTACAGCGCTTTGAGCGCGCCGGTGTTTGTTTGGCGGCTTCTACCGTAAATGATGGAGAAGTGTTCTGCGCAATTTCAGACCTCCTGATCTGGAGCAAACAAGAACTAACCCGTTTTGAAAATAATCGTTAAATCTGTTTGGGGATAAATGGTTTTTGTTTCATTCATTTGGTCGCACAAATTTTTTAGCAATTCATTTACTTTAGGTGTGGCCTGTCCATGTATTTTAACTGTTAGTGTCTTGGCTTCATAGTCGGGTAATATATCTGCATCAGACTTCAATATGGATTGAATAATTTGCCTTCCTTCTTTTTCGGCAGTTTTGAATATTGGTTTGATCAGGTTGTATAAAACTGTTTCTGCACGGTATGCTATCATTCTTATTACATTCATAAATAGTTTGCTTTCCTTTTTAAGACAATTGTAGCGATTGGCTTCAGGCATATCCTTAAGGGCAATAGTTCGGGTAATTTCCTTTCTGCCTGCTTTTAATTCAGCAATCTTTGTAGCGTATGTTTGAGAAGTTTGTTGCACCGTTGCCTGTTTTTCGGTTAGCTGTACATGCTCATTTCCCTTTAAGGGTTGCTGCAGTTTTTCCATTAATTCGTACAACTGAGATTCGGCCCGCCGATGTTTTTCAGTTGCTTTTTTTATTTGTTGTGTGAGTTTATTATAAGTGGGGTTAACAACCTTAGTGTTCTCATCAATTGTCTCCACACCGTATTGAACCATCTTGTCAAAATTAAATTCGGCTATCATATAACGGAAATAATTTTCCTGGCTCCAGCGGGAAAACATACTGCCTGCAGTCTGATCAAGGGAAAGGGTTTGGTCGGTGGTAATAATACTGGTTTGGTGGCCTCCTTCGCTGAGTTTGCGCACCTCACGGAAAGGGTGGCCACCTAATTCAACCGGCTTCTCGCAAAGAAGCATAGTAGTTTTATTGTTAATAACCTGTGTGTCATATGATTTAAAGTCTTGCTCCGACCATTTATCTTTCACGTTTTTGCGATAGGTAACGATGGCTATCCGGTGCTCTTTCCAAAGGCGGACAAAGAAACTGGTATCATAGGCTTCACGGTCAAAAAACAGGATAAAACGAGGCAGTAGCGGATTGGCATCTAATTGCTGGGGTGTTACCATATCCCTGGTGTCTTCAAGCAGCCGGGGTACCAGCTGCTCTTCTATAACCAATCTGAGGTGTTCATTTAACTCCCCGATTACTGACAGATAGGGGCTGCCCTGTCGGTCATTTACCCAGTATTCTGTAGTGCCGCACAGGCATAGCTTCTGGCGGGAGACGTATGTTTTACTCAGATTAGCCTTGTCGCCAAAGTAAATCTTTACGTGTCCGTCAATATAGAAAAACAGGCAGGGGTTTTGATCCGGGTTTAGCCACCCGGCAAAAAGAGACTTCTCTAAAGCAACCGCTTTGTGCTGCTCGGTAATCAACTTGATTTTTTGGCGCAGGCAGCGCATTTCCGGTACCCGGTCCAGCCCCATTATCCGTCCAAGTTCGCCGGGGTTACAGGTTTTGAGTTGCTCAGGGTTATCGATACGCAGTAAGGACATATAGGCCAGCAGTAGTAAGATATGGGTAAGGTTGTAATAGCCTTGTGGCAGCGCGTCGTATACTTCAAGGGCCTTTAAAAGCCCCTGGCTTTCCAGTGCGGGCAGTGCCAGCAATATCGCCCCATGTTCAATACTGTTGCCGGCCTTAAACACGGTAGGCGCCCCGGGGATCAAACCCATTGCCGCGGCCATTCTTTCTTCTGTACGGGTAGTGGCCACTCCAAGACCTTCCCTGCCTTCAAAAGTATCAGCGTCATTACGCTCGCCACGCTCGCTGGAGGCAGCAGAGGTGGTTACTTCATCAGGAGATTTTTTTTTAAATCCCCTTTTGTTATATAATAGCGGATATTGCTTTCCGTTATACCTACTTTTTTTGATATAGAAAGAACCGACTCTCCCTTGTCCAGCCTTTGCTGTATACGTCTTAGTATATCAGGCGTTACTTTGTACGCATGACCGTGACGGTTGTCCTTTTCCCAAAAGCCTGCTTCACCCTGGCTCTCATATAGCTGGCAGCATCTCTTAACATAAGCATATGTCACATGCAATGTTTTGCTTACTTCAGTTCGGGTGCACAAACCTACAGAAACAAACTGCGCTATCTTGCACCGGAAGGAGCTCAAATCATTTTTATCATGCATACCCACGGGCTGCCCGTTGTGCAGGTAATAAACTATATCTCCTTTCATAAAAACACCAAAGCACGCATTGAACAATTTGGTATCAGAAGGGAAAAGGGGAAGTTGTAATTGCATCTACAATCGGTTTAACTCATCGGCAATATCGGTAATTTATTGTTTGCGAACAAAGTATCCAAAAGCATTAATTTTATTGTAAGGGATCAGGAGTTCTGAAATTCGTTATCGAAAATCAGCGATCCAATGTGGGAACCTTTATACGATAATTTTAGCAAGTATGCCGCTCTTACACAGGCTGAGTTTGAAATATGCAAGTCTTCTTTCACTACAAAACGATTCAGG
>JBDSBP010000300.1:0-30611 GCA_039921525.1 Chitinophagaceae bacterium
CTGTTATGATTTTTAAATACATACTGCCAAGTTCTCATCTGAAAGAATATGTAAAAGAATATTGTTTTTTTCATTTCATTCTTGACCAGAAAATTTCGGTGCCTTTAAAACCTTATCCTGCATGTCCAGAGCAAGGTATCACATTTTATATAAAGGGTTATTTAGTGTCGAATAGTCTTGAGTTCGGTACTTCAGAAAAAAGAGCTCAGATTGTCATTTTTGGGCAACCTCTTACCCGACAAGACCTTCAACTCTCCAATGAATATATGATGATTAACATTCGGTTTCATCCTGGAGCCTTATATAAAATACTTAGAATTCCTATGAGTGAATTTGTAAATAAAAATGTAGATGCTGAATTGGTACTTGGAAGAGAGATTAGGGAAGTGAATGAACGTTTATCAAATGCTCTGTGTTATGAAGAGATGTTGAATATTGTGGAATCGTATTTATGGGATAAAATCAAGAAGATAAAAGACGAAATTCATCCAATAGATAAAATAGGAAATTTTATTTTAGAAGACCCTCAACTTTTTAACTTAAAGAAAATTGCCAGGCAAGCATGCTTAAGCCCCAGCCAATTTGAAAGAAAATTCATTCAACAAATAGGTGTTAACCCAAAATTTTTCGCCCGTGTGTGCCGCTTCTCCCAAGCATTTGCACTTAAGGAACGTAATCAGCACTTAAGTTGGTTAGATATCGCCTGGAAAACTGGATATACCGATTATCAGCATTTAGTAAAAGATTTTAAACAATTCTCCGGTAGTACACCCAATATCCTGATTAACGAAAGCACCCAGGCCCCGGAAAGGTGGTTAGGACTCATAAAATAAAGAGCAATAACAAAAGTTGCTGATTTTTTACCACCATAATCCTTTCGTTTTTCTTCAGCTTTGTATTTGTTAAAATTAATTATACCTATTAAACAGTACAAAAATGAATTCTAATAAAGATGTTGCCCGCCCTGCCAGGGGCATTAAAGTATCAGATGGGGATAACCGTTTACATGAGACCCTTAGGTTGGAAGAAATTACACCAATTGATTATAAAGTATCAGGTGCAGATACTGGTGGTGATTTAGCCATTTGTGTCAGTTCAAATAATCATAAAGGGACAGGACCAGCGTTGCATGTTCATCCGGATTTAGATGAGACATTTTTTATCCTGGAAAGTGAATTTAAATATCGGGTAGGGGATGAGTTTTTTTATTTAAAAGTGGGTGACAGTATATTTATTCCTCGTAATATCCCTCATGCTTTTACGTGTACAAGCGATATTCCAGGCAAATTATTAATAGTGGTTCAACCTGCCGGAAAACTTGAAGAGTTTTTCCGGGCATGGAGTAAATTCGATAAGGTAACTCCCGAAATAGCATTGACTCTAATGATGGAACATAATATGGAAGTTTTGGGTCCTCCGTTGACAGTAGATTAAGAGACTATCTTCCCAGATTCAATTGCCATGCTACTGCGATAAGGCCACCGTTTTTGCCACATTCCTCAGGAGAAAAAAGGTGACGATGGAGCCACATCCATACATTTGTTTTCCAATCATTTTCAGTTGATTTGCCTGGACAATAATATATATTGCGCGTTAAAGAGAGTAAGAGACTGACAGGAGACACATCTCGATAGCATTGTTTTTAATAGTTTCATCTAAGCGTCTTGAAGATCGTTGGGCTCTCTTATCAGGCGGCAAAATACCTTAATATCGAATGGCGGCCCTTAACAAGCGGTTTGGTAATATGGCGGGGCGACGAATAAATTCGCAGCTGCTTTTTAGATATCAGCTTTGGTTCCAACGGACGAATAAAGCCGGGCAATAGAATAAACAATGAACTTTTATATCTAAATTTAGCAGCGGTTACGGGCTACGATTTTTAAATACCGCCACATCGCCAAGCCGTGTCCGTTAGCCGAAGCTGAATACAGGTCGAACATCATGAGTGCTATTTATCTCACAACAGAAATAAGCGCGCCGATTGAGACTGTATTTGATCTATCAAGAAGTATTGGTCTACAAATGATCTCTACTCGACAGACAAATGAGACGGTTGAAGCAGATAGAACTTCAGGTCTTTGTACTATCGGTGACACAATCACATGGAGAACCAAACATCTAGGCTTCTATCAGCGGCTGACGGTAGAAATTGTTCGATGCGATTTCCCGAACTATTTCGAAGATCGAATGGTTTACGGAGCTTTTAAATCTTTCACTCACCGATATTATTTTGACATGCATCAGACTGGAACTGTGATGAAAGACATCTTTTAATTTCAAAGTCCATTGGGTATCCTCGGAAGATTTTTCAATCGCATTTCCCTAATACGTTATATGACCAGGCTGCTCTTAAAGCGCAACGGAGTTATTTAAGCTTATGCGGAATCTGCCGACGGACAGAGCCTTTTTAAAAATTAATATTAGGGGCTCTTCCCTATCACGCATCGGCTAACATCTGCATTTAATAAATTGGGGCAGACGGAATAGATATGATCCTTAGTATATTATTGAAACATCTGTTCGAGCGGTAGGAACAATGAATAGTTGGTTTATATTTGAACATTAGGTAAATCATCAACAGTTGTTATCGGCGGACGAATATGAATGCCCCAACTTAAATGCTTTTACGTTAGCAGCCATAAGATATCTACCCTTTAGCAATAATATCACCTATATTTGGAATAATAGCTTTGTATTTAACATGGCTAAAAGTCGACCATAGATTTAAGAAGAAGAATAAGCAGAGTCAAGAAGAAGATATATATCCAAGCTTGATTGACGAAATTTTAAAAAACAAAAACATAAAGGTTGGTTGGTTTCATTACTCTCCGTACATGTGGTGCCATCTACATTTATATTAATGTAAATTTATAGTAAAACCCTGTAAGTGATTAAATCCTATGTTCTAACTGAAGGAAAGTTCGTTATAAATGAGCAGTTAAGTAATTTCCATCTTCACAGTATTGCTTAATGTTCAAATACAAATGGTTGTTTCGTAGAAGAAAGCGCCCTTATGGTTACCGTTTTAAAATTTATTGATTACCTCAGTTTTCACGGGATCGAGGTTTAATGGATAGCCATTGATCTCGGAAGTGTCTGCTGCTATACATCATCATTTTTATACCTTTTGGAGGAGGATTAAGGGTAAGTGTTTGCTTCATTCAAAAAAAACCTGAACTGTTTGTTAAAAAAACATACAAGGGAATTAATGGGGTAAATGAACCTAAAAACTGCTTAATAAAAAATTCTGTGTTCCCAGAAGTGAATATAATGAAGTATGTTGCTGAAAACAACTTCGATTTATTTGCATTAGCACAAGTGGAGCCGGAAAATTTAAACGATTGCTTGGAACAAACATGATTATTTCATGTGTCAAATTTTAGGGTTTAATGTGTCAAGTTTGTGTCAAAAAGAACGGTAGTATGTGGCAGAAGCGTTGAAAAGTGATGTTTGTAAAAATTTAAAACCCTGTAATAAATGATTAAACCCTGTAATCAATGGTTAATAATGCAGGAAAGAGAAAATGGATTACAATTTATTTCAAATAATAAATGCTATAATTGGCAAAAGAATCTCAACATGTGTATCATTTCTTCCAAATTAAAGGAAAACCCGCCCGACCCAGGTGACCTGGAGATTGCCTGGATACAACCGGTGCGGGCGAAATTAGTTATTCCTGGAGCAAGGTATATGAATGTTTAATGAAATTATCTTTTATGGAAAAAAGAGTTACTGCCGCCTGGGTGTTTTTTGGGGGCGATAGAGATCGGTTACAGCTGGTAAAAATTGGATGGGGATTGTTAGGCACCGCAGTCGGCAGAAGAACCTGTATTGCCTTTCTTCTTTTATTTTTAAATATGTCTTTTTTTGCCGCAGGCCAGTCAAACGACTCCTATCCATTTATAAGCAAACCCCTGACGGAACAGGGCGACCTGTCGGCACTGATGGTTGCGGGGATCGATCGGTTCCTGGTGAAGGAAACGGAGCGTGTAGCACAGTCCCGGAATCGGTTATGGCATTGGGATTTTTCAGATACGGCATCCTTCAACCGTTCGGTGTTGTTGAATCGGGCTAGTCTTTCACATATACTGGGTTTGAGCGATGAGCGGTTAAAACCGGGACTTCAGGTGATGACCGGCGCCAGGCTTGACCCATATATATGGGCAACCGCCAGTTATACCGTTCGTGCGGTTCGCTGGCGGGTGCTGGAGGGAATGAATGCCGAAGGCTTATTGCTGGAACCCAAAGGCAAACTTCGTGCAGGGGTAGTCGTTATTCCGGATGCGGACATAGCACCCGAGGTATTAGCAGGCATGCAACAACCGGGTGCGCCCGGGTATGGGGTGGCGGGACAACTGGCAGCGGCCGGCTGTGAAGTACTGGTCCCGGTACTGGTCAGCAGGGAAGACAGTTTTTCGGGTAACTCTTCGCTTAAAATCTATACCAACCAGCCCCATCGCGAATGGATCTACCGGCAGGGTTATGAAGTTGGCCGTTCTGTAATTGGTTATGAACTACAAAAAATATTTTCAGCCATCGACTGGCTGGAATCAAAAAACAAGAAGGCGGGAAGCAGCCTGCCGATGGGTGTGGCGGGATATGGTGAGGGAGGACTACTGGCGCTTTATGCCGCGGCGCTTGATACCCGCATTGCATCAACGCTGGTTAGCGGATATTTTGATGCAAGAGAGCAGTTATGGCAGGAGCCTATTTACCGAAATGTATTCGGGGTACTAAAATATTTTGGTGATGCGGAATTGGCCGTGATGGCCTGGCCGCGACCGTTAGTAGTAGAAGCATCAAAGGGGCCAGAGCGGACGGGCCCTCCGGCAGCCGTGAAAGGACGTTCCGGTGCAGCCCCCGGCAGCCTGCATACACCAGCTTTTGCCAGCGCCAAATCCGAGTGGGACCGGGCGGTGTCCAAACTGCCGTCCAACAAGATTCATCTGCGCTGGTGCACCACCGATAGTAGTGTTGTGGCAAGACCCTTTTCGGCGCCTGCGTTACGTGAGTTCACACAGGCATTAGGGATTAGTACACTATTGGCAATACGGGCACAAAAGCCCGTTATAAAAAACGACTGGGTAGATGCCGTTCAGCAGCAGGAACGCACGGTAAAGGAAATGGAGCAGCGCGTGCAAAAGGAGATTATTTTGGGTGAATGGACGCGCAATAAGAATTTCTGGCAGCAGCTCAAGGGAGATACGACGCAGCAACGCCCGGTTAAGGCAGTATTGCGGGAGCAATTCTGGGAACAGCTTGGGAAGCTACCTGCACCCGACATGCCTGCCAACCCGCGAGCCCGGCTACTGCAAAAAACAGCACGATGGACAAGTTATGAACTGATGCTGGATGTTTGGCCAGGGGTATTTGCCTGGGGCATCCTGATTATACCCAACAACCTGCAAGCTGGCGAGCAAAGACCGGTGATAGTTTGCCAGCACGGGCTTGAAGGAGTGCCGGCAGATGTGGTGACCACCGATCCGCAGGCAGAGAACTATCATTATTACAAGGGGTTTGCATCAAGACTGGCGGATAGTGGTTACATCATTTTTGCCCCCAGCCATTTGTACCGGGGCGGAGACAAGTTCCGAGTATTACAACGCAAGGCCAACCCGGTTGGCTTATCACTGTTTTCGGTGATGATAGGTCAGCACCAGCGGATTGTGGAGTGGCTTAAACAGCAATCTTTTGTAGACCCAAAGCGGATCGGGTTCTATGGGCTTTCATATGGTGGCAAATCGGCCATGCGCATACCTGCGGTGGTGGAAGACTATGCGTTTTCCATTTGCTCCGCCGATTTCAATGAATGGGTGCGCAAATCTACCAGCACGGATTATAGCTTCAGCTATCTCTTTACAGGAGAATATGAAATGCAGGAATGGGATCTTGGTCATACGTTCAACTACGCCGAGATGGCTGCACTGATTGCACCCCGCCCTTTTATGGTTGAACGTGGGCATTATGATAATGTTGCCACAGACGAATGGGTGGGTTACGAATTTGAAAAGGTACGCAGGCATTATGACTTACTAGGCCTGCCAAACGCCGCCCGTATTGAGTATTTTACGGGCCCGCACACCATAAATGGCGTTGGCAGTTTTGAATTCATTGGCCAGATGATGAAAGGCATTTATAAAATACAACAGGCTGTTCATCAATAACAACGACAAAAAGACCGCTGTTTATCGGAACCGGCAACCGAAAACACTGTGATTATACAAGGAGTATCCTAATCAAAAATATATTTTGATAGAGTTAAGAAATAAAGTGGTGCTGATAACGGTGGCACCCATGGCATAGGGGCGGCAACCGCCATCAAACTGGCCAGAGAAGGCGGTAAAACATATTTAGTAGCAAGAAGCATACATAATGTGCCTATTCAGCAGATACTGGAAACGATGAATATATGCCGGTTAAATTCTGGATTGGCTCAGCAATCGCCCCTGATGTGGAAATGTGGACAGCAACCCTGCATCACAAAGTCCCACGCTGTTCCTGACCACATTACCACATCAGGTTATAATAGTAGTAGTAGCGATGAAAAATGAAAAAGTAATTTCAAATCGTACTCAAAAGGGAAAGCTTACAGTTTATGATTTTCATATTTAATCCCGCCATTCCAGACAGTCTGGTAAATATGTCAAACAAAGCACTTCATCCATCAACTACGAGAAACAAAACAACAAAACTGAAATTCGAAATATCAATTTTGTTTTTAGTACCAAAGAAAGTATAATCACTCAGTGGAGCTACCTTTATAGACGATTTCCATTATAATTGCTATATCTAAATGAGGTACTTGAATTAATATATTTGACTATTTAAAATTGAACAACGAAATATATTCCAAACGTTTGACAGAGAGAGCAAATTACTTCAAACTAAACCACGCCTGCTAACATTTGCATTAGCAAAAGGGGGGCAGACGTATGAACAATGGGCTACGAATCCGAATGCCATTGTTTTAGCGGGACATTATATTTTGACTTTAGTTGTCAACTTCAGCAGTAAACTATACTTCTAAATCAACTTAAGTGGACGAATACCAATTGCCCCGCCTTCGCTAATGCATCAACGTTAGGCCTCATACTAATTGACATTTTCAAAATGAAAAATGTTCTTAAAAGTTAATATCAAATGATGGCTGACATTGATCAAAGAATTAAAGATGAATGGCGTGAGCTTGGCTTTTATTATGATCTCTAAGAAACCGGTAATAAAAATGAATGGAGGTTTTATGGTGACAAACAAGGGCTACTTAATTTCGTAAACCTTCTTTATATTTATACACATAATTCAGCTAATGAATTCCTCTCTGAACATGACCACTACGGACCTTATAGTTATTTAAAAATAATGACAGGGGACAAGCCAGTTATCACAGAAAATTATATCGCCGGTACAATTGTAGACTTGATAGATTTTAAAAAAATTATTGAAGACAAAATAAAAGAAATTCAAGCCGGACAAAGTTTTACGATTGACCAAGAATATGGGATCGGTAATACAGCTATAGCAAAATTTTTTATAATGGAAGATGACTTCGACCCTGTTTCAATGGACAAGAATTATTCTTGACATACATTAAAAAAGCAAGAACACACAAGCTATAGGATGGCTTACGGTAATAATGAGCTATAATCAATATCAGCAATAGTTTCAGCCAACATTATAATGAGCTTTAGTCGTTATTTCCATCTTTTGTTTTCAATCCGCTTCGGCCACAAGCTCGACGTCATAAATACCAGCCCATCGCCAAGCCTTAATCGTTGCGCGTTATGGCAGACCAGCTGTTTTTCATAGGATCTAAGATTTACGCTCTATGATTTTAGATTTAAGTGAGTCAAGATTCTGTCTATATTTTCAGTTGATCTTTATTCTCGATGGCATTCCTCTAAACATGATGCCGAGATGCACACATTTGCCAGAGGTGGTCACGGTTTTGGTACATGTGTTCAAAATTTGCCGACCGACAAATGAATTGACCGCTTCGGAGAGTGGCTCGATATGCAAGGTCTTCTGAAGTGGCAAAGAAAAAAATAAAACTGCCTCTAAAGAGTGGACCATGGAAGGCATGAGACTACAACATTGCATTGACAAAAATGGAGCTGTACTTTAGAACGTCAACTTTGCCTTATCATCAGCCGCGGTCCGGGCAGACGTTTTTCGACTGTACTTTGGTTCTTAATTTGTACGTTTGTTTTTCAATCCAGCAGCCGCACCACCAGGGCAAGCATCAAATATCCCAACTTCGGTGATGCAGAACGCTGGTAGGCAAGTTTTGGAGACACTGCTAACTTGAAAATCTTGTGCAAGAAACTAACTTTGACAACAAACCTACATAAAACGGGAAAACCGAAAACCGAACAGAGTAGGCAACAAATAGTCTTTATTTATATGACCGTACAAGAACAAATAAAAAAGTATATTACCAGCCAACCTGAACCAAAACGTAGCGACATGCAGGAGTTACACCGAATCACACTTCAACTGTTACCAAAATGCAAATTATGGTTCTTCGATGGTAAAAACAACGAAGATAAGACCGTTTCTAACCCTACAATAGGATATGGATTTCAAACAATAAAATATGCTAATGGAAAAACTACAGAGTCGTTTCAGCGCTAATAAAACTGGAATCTCTGTCTACATCCTTGGTATCGAAGATTAGAAATACTTAGCCCAAACGTATGGAACAAAACTAGGCAAGGCGAGCGTGAGCGGGTATTGGATCAGGTTCAAAACTCTAAAAGATATAGACATAAATATACTTGAAGCGGCAATACGATATGGGGTTGAGAACAAGTATCCTTCTCAATTGGTATCTAGATTTGAAGATGCGGAGGGTAAAATATACAGCAGTAAACCTTACGAAGCGAGCATATGAAAATGACTTGCAAGTTTTCAAGCCGACTCTGGCTGACAAAATCAATAACCTCATAAGCGGAAAAACAAACTGAGAGTAAAAGAAAAAAAAACTCTCCCATGAACTTTTCTGCAAATACTCGAACGTTGTAGGTATTTTTGACAAACTTCAAAAACCCGAAATGAATTTCTAAAAAAGATAATGAACAAAACTATCTGCTTAATATTTATTACTTTTTGCACACTTGCATCTTCTGTTTTATATGGACAAATCAAAAAAGAAAACTTAGATACGCTTGTTAACAGATTGGGAGAAAACTTTTTAAAAAACAAGCAAGCTGTCGGTCTTTCTATTGGTGTGTATAATAACGGCACAAACTACTTTTATAATTATGGAACTATAGAAAAAGGAGAAACAAAACTGCCATCTCAAAATACGGTTTATGAAATTGGGTCAATAACAAAAGCATTTGTAAGTCTTATTTTAGCAAATGCAGTGATAGAAAAAAAAGTAAAACTTGATGATGATATTCGTAAATATCTTGACGGGAACTATCCAAATTTAGAATTTAAAGGTAAGGCTATAACATTGTTAGAATTGTCAAACACAACGTCGAGACTTCCCAATTGGTTGCCGTTACTTACCAAACAAATAAGTGATGCACCACCTGATTCAATTCCTTATTATATCGAAAAGATTTATAAAAAGTATTCTCAAAAAGATATTTTAGATGCTTTACATCGGGTAGTAATAGATACAGTTCCGGGTACCAGGTCAGCACATTCAAATGGCGCAGCATTATTGCTGAGTTACATTCTGGAAAAAGTATATAACACATCTATTGAGAATTTAGTTGCTAAATACATACTTAAGCCTGATAAGATGAATAACACATCTTTTTTAGCCTCCAAATCAAATCCTATGTTTTTGGCAAAAGGGTATAATAATGCCGGAAAGCAAATGCCCTATTTTACAACTCCTTTTTTAAAAGGAGTCGGTGGATTGAATTCAACTACCTCTGACTTAATAAATTTTATTAAGCTTCAACTTGATTCAACAAAAGTTAGCGTAAATCTAAGCCATCAAAAAACTTTTAAGACAGAATGGGGTAACATCGGATTATCCTGGCAAATATACAAATGGGATAATGGCAACCATCAATTTTGGGTTACAGGGGGAACCTATGGCTTTTCATCTTATCTCATTTTTTATCCTGAAATAAATAGTGGAGTTGTCGTTTTATCAAATGAGTCAGACCTTTCATCATCAGACAGAATCAGTGATGTTGCTGATGGTATATTTCAATTTATCAGTAATAAATAAAACTGACTACATACGGATACTATTATGGTGGCTGGACGTTCAGCTAATACCGCTACTTCCTAAGCCGCCATTTGTACGTAATGCTTTTTGCGACCTCTCCAATTTAAACATGGTTAGATAAATTTATAAAATATGAACCCGGTTTCAGCAAAAGAAAACTTTTCAAGAGAAATCGGAGTACGGTCGCTCACTTTAGCAATTATTAACCAAACCGTAGGAACAGGCATTTTTGTAATTCCGGCACTTATTGCTGCAAATCTTGGTGCAGCAGCCGTAGTTACTTACCTTGTTTGCGGGGCACTTATTTTTTTAATCGCTTTATGCTTTGCTGAATTAGGGAGCAAGACAACTTCAAGCGGAGGTATTTATGAATATATTGAAACTGCCTTTGGCCCTTTTGCTGGATTTTTAGCGAATAATATATATTGGTTTGGGGCAAGTGTGATATCTGATGCGGCATTGGCTAACGCTTTGGCTGATACTCTAAAATATTTTTTTCCTTCACTCAACGATGAAACTTTCAGGATAGCCTTCTTTATTTTAATCTTTGGAGGGATTGCGCTTCTCAATATCCGATGCGTAAAAAACGGGGTGCGGCTCATTGAATTTACAGCGTTTGGAAAAATAATTCCACTGTTAGTATTGGTGATTGTGGGAGCAGGTTTTATTTCAAACGATAATTTGAAATGGACTATCACTCCAACTATTAGTAATATAGGTTCAGCTTCCCTTCTTTTGTTTTATGCATTTATGGGATTTGAAACACCGCTGAGCAACGGAGGTGAGATGAAGAATGTAAAAAGAACAGTTCCACTAGGAATATTTTTTGGAATCAGCAGCGTACTTATAATATACCTGGCTATTCAATTAGTTACACAAGGCGTACTTGGAGGATCTATTGAAGCGCACAAAGATGCGCCATTAGCTACAGTGGCAGGTGTTGTTTTTGGTAAAGGCGGAATTATATTGATAACTATCACCACAGCTATATCCATGCTTGGGGCCTTAGGCGGTGAAATATTATCAGTGCCACGAATCCTTTTTGCAGGTGCAAGAGATGGTTTAATGCCAAAAATACTATCGAAAATACACCCACGATTTAATACTCCATATATTGCTGTTTTGGCGTATGTTTCATGTGGGCTTTTGTTCGCAATTTTCGGAGCTTTCAAGCAACTCGCTATTGTTGCAAGCGCATCGTCACTAATCATTTATCTTGGAGCTGTGCTTGCAACATTAAAACTCAGGAAAATCGACCCATTAACATCCGTAAAAACTTTTAAGGTTCCCGGAGGTTTTATAATTCCCATACTTGCAGTATGTGTTATTCTATGGTTCCTATCCAATTTATCAAAACAAGAACTTATTGGTATTATAATTTTTATTTTTTCTTTTTCATTAATTTACATTGTAACTAATTTTTTGAGGAAACGGCGTTGAACTATTTACGCATATATCATCATTGACAGAACAGCACGAACGCACAACATACATACTGTAATACTATACGACAAGGCCCAAATCAAACCCCAAACAGAAGGAACTTGATGGAAGCTTGTCGCATAGTCTTTGCTGATTGAATTCCCGCCGCACTGTGAACCCATGGGGAAAATATCAACATTGATTGAATGTACGTTAAGCGTTAAGGCTATCAAAAATCGTTCATAGTGATACACTGTCCGCTGTCGTGATGCTGATGTAATTCAAAGGCACTTAATCCTACCAGCTTGCTTCTTTATTTTAAAAATAAAGGTAAGTGCACCGGTGGACCATAATGCCCATAAGATAAGTACAGGCTGGAAAAACAAACGGATTAACCGGGCTTTGTCAGTGTTAAGCCCTAAAGCATCCGTGCCATTAAGATACTGCGCTATGTTACCAGGAAATACTAATATATAAAATAAAGCAAGCGTTATTCCCACCTTAACTTTTTGCCTGGTCCAGAATACCATTGCAAGGCCAAGTAAAATTTCAAGCATTCCAGACAAAAGAACAACGATGTCTTTACTAAGGGGAATCCAGTTAGGTACTTGTGCCTGAAATTCGCTTCTCTGAAAAGTGAAATGTCCAATTGCAGCGAGAACCATGAAGAGTCCTAATATAATTCTAAAAATATTTTGAAGGGTGCTGGTCCTGATTTTTTCCATATTTAAAGATATTAATATAATGAACGTGAACATAACTTTTGGTGACATGAAGTGCGTCACCCTGGGAGTACCTTAATATGACTAAGAGCACTGATTTTCAATTGCAAAAGAGAAAGGTATGTACCTATAACTATCTGGATTAAAAGATTGATCGCTAAAATTGTCATTAACATGGAAAGCTAAAACAAGAAGCAGCACCTTGTTACCAGTTTTTCGTACTTTGGCATGCCTGCCTCTGTTAGCAACTCAATATTGCCCTTCATTTCATGACTGAACAATCCCAATAATGCCAAAATTTCTTACAAAGACTTTCGCCGATAGTTGCCACAATCTGTCCGACAAAACGTTGGCATAATTTTTTTGACGAGTTCTTGATTAGCGAAATCAATTGAATACCATGAAAAAGTCATTTTGGGTCACTTTAATCGTAACTGTTTACCTGGTAGCATATTCTATAATGAGTCGTGCGGGCGTTCCTGAGAACCTTTTACTGGCCCTGTTTACCTTGTGGCCGATATTGGTTGGCTGGATGGTAATAACCGTTTTAAGGGACACGTCCCGACCAGTTCAGGAATTAAAGGAGAATGAAGAGTGGGGTTACCAGGATAAGGACAAAAACACCCTGGGAACATTCTGAGAATCTTCTTCCACGTATAACTCCCGAACTGGAGCATTAAGCATTGGCTCCGGTATTTTTGCCCTGTTTGATAAAATTTTTTGTCTTAATGCGGCGTTGTCAGGGCGAAAGCAAGCCCTTCCACGGCACACCCAGTACTTGCTTCCATTAAAAACAATGGGTAACCTGTTCAAAAATTAACTTCAATTGAGGACTATAACTATTGAGACCGGTTCCTAATCCCCGGAAAATGAAAAGCAATCCTATAAAAACAGAAATGAGCGGCAAGTGTTTTTTAATTTTATTTCGTACCGGAAGACTTACAACAAACCCAAAAAGGGAAAAAGTTATCATAAGCGGGATCGTTCCTAATCCAAACATTGTCATGAAGAATGTACCGCGGATGCTATCCTTGTAATTGAGTGCTGCAGCCAGCGCAATGTACACCATGCCGCAGGGTAATAAGCCATTTACCATTCCAAGTGACAGGTATCCAAACCTGGATGATGACTTTAATAAATTACTGATGGTAGATTGGACCCACTGATGGAAGCATTTTATAAAAGCCGGTTGAAATAATTTTTGTTGGGAGTAATGGACAAAAACGGTAAATAATATAAAAACGCCGAGAAAAACAGATAACATTTGTTGAAAGCCTGCGAGGGAGATTGCCTGGCCAAAAAATCCGAAAATAAGTCCCAGCAATGCATAGGTAATGGTTCTGCCAAGATTATAAACAAGCAAAGATACATTTCTGTTTATAGGCGATAAATGAGAAACCGGGATAGAAATTGCAATAGGGCCGCACATTCCAATGCAATGTACACTTCCGATCAAACCCAGGGAGAATCCCGCAATCAGTACTACCCATATCATTGTAAAACATTTAGGGGCTGCTCGCTGTAATACGAAATGTTGTCAGATTTCCAGTTTATTTTAACCTGGTATTTACCTCGCGACAGGAAGGTTGCGGGTAAAACCTGCCTGCCGCTTTGATCTGTTTGCAAAACTGATTTTTTATCATTAGCTGATTTTGAAGGGCAGTAAAACAAAATATCCCCCTTAATTGATTTTGATTTCATTTCGGAAGGCAACTGAATTATCAAATGCTCACTATCAGCCATTAGAGTTACCGCACTGCTAAGCCTGCCAGCCATAATTTTGCCGTCTATCACCTGCTGATAGGCCAATTCATCTTTATAATATTCATTCGAAACAAGATTGACCTGCACTTGCATACATCTGTATACAAGGAAGCCCATTGATGCTCCGAAACACAAGAAGACCGCTATTAATTTGTTGCCCCAATTCATGATTGTTTTTTTATTGAGTTAATTTACCGGTCCGAAAAAATTACTTTTCATGGTACTGATTTTTGTCTTCCCTTCATACAGTCCGATATGTATAGTGGATATTCTTTCTTTTATAGATTTTTTAGGCAACACTACGAAGAATGAGCCGGAGCCCTGTCCTTCCTCTTTAATGACGATGGTTTGATGCCCTATAACCTGTATAATCCCGTCATTATCTTCCAGTTTGAAAATTACCGGTATCGCCTTCATTGTTTTGTTTAATATTTTTACATTGTACAGGTTAGAGATACTGTCAGTTCCCCTTTCCTGGTATAGGATACCCGGCGTACGCATTACAGTAACATCAATATCTTTTCGTGTTATAAGCAGCGCTGAAAGTAAACCCGACAATAGTATTAACAATACAACATAAAATTTCATTCTTGCCGTAAACTTCAACGGCTTTCCTTCAGCTATATTATTTTCTGAGGCATATCTTATCAATCCGCGTGGCCGGTTAATTTTATCCATTATAGAGTCACAGGCATCAATACATGCTGTACAATTAACGCACTCCATCTGTGTGCCATCACGAATATCAATTCCTGTTGGACAAACAGTTACACAACTATAACAATCAATGCAGTCTCCGTTGTGCTGCTCAACCGTTTTTTCAAGTTTCCCCCTGGGCTCTCCCCGTTTATAGTCATAAGCCACGATGAGTGAATTGCGATCTAATAAAACTCCCTGTAATCTGCCGTATGGGCAAATTACTGTACATATCTGTTCCCTGAAATACGCGTAAACGCCATAAAAGATTCCCGAGAATAACATGATAGCCGAAAAGCCGCCTACATGAAGAGAAAAAGGCCCTGTAATAATTTGCTTTAATTCTTTTATTCCAATTATATAGGATAGAAACAGGTTGGCAATCAGGAATGAAAGTAAAAAGAAGGTCCCATGTTTACTCACTTTCCTGGCAATTTTTGAAAATGTCCAGGGCGCTTTGGACAGCCTTCGTTGCGCATTTGCATCTCCTTCTATAAGGTACTCCACCTTACGAAAGAGCATTTCCATAAAATTGGTTTGTGGGCAAACCCAACCGCAAAATAACCTGCCGAAGGCTGCGGTAAACAACACGATAAAAACAACAAAAGTGATCATTGTTAAACCGAAGATAAAAAAATCCTGCGGCCAGAATACCTTGCTGAAGATGATGAATCTGCCTTCGGGAATATTAAAAAGGAATAAAGGCCGTCCATTAATTTCTATGAATGGAAGTCCGATGAATAACAGGAAAAAAGTCCAGCTCACAATTGTGCGGGATCGATAGAACCTGCCTTTCGGTTTTTTGGCGAAGATCCAGTTCCGTTTACCGGATTTATCCACGGTTGCCAGCCTGTCGCGGAAAGAACCCGGACTTTCCGATTTTATGGCAGATTTTCCTGGTACGTCTATCATTTTGTTTTGATAAGCTGGGTTTATAAAAATTATTGAGCCTGGGAAGTTTTTTTCAATATACTAGATTCTTTTCCGGGAAGTTCCTTATTTTCTACATATAATTCCCCCTGTTTCTCTTTCGCATTTGGCGGATTAGTTCCTTGCAACTTTATTATATAACTGGTTAATTGCGCCAACTGCTTTGGTGAGAATTCGTCTTTCCAGCTTCTCATACCTTTTTCAGCAACACCGTATTTGATTGTTTTAAAAATCTCCTGAAGGTTTCCGCCGTGTAACCAATAATTATCGGTAAGGTTGGGACCAACTACGCCTTCTGCCAACTTTCCATGACAAGGTGAACAGTTTGCTTCATACACATTTTTTCCTGATTCCAGCTCTCCTTTATCAGTGATCAACACAACGGTAGTTTCATCAATATTGTTAGCTGCATTCGCGAGGTAAGCCGTTTTCTCTATATCCGCTTCCCTCACTTGCGCTGCATATTCTTCCAGTGGTGAAGGAGCTGCATGAGAAATATTGGCACGCCACAAATAAACAGCAGCAAAAAGAATGGAGATATAGAAACCGTATAACCACCACGGTGGTAAACGATTGTCTAATTCTTTAATACCATCATAGCTGTGATCCAGTTCAATTTCATATTCCTGTTCCAGGGGTTTTAACCGGTTAAACCTTTCCCAAAATTTTACTGGTGGCGTAATGGCTATAGATTTTACAGTAGCGGGTTTCTTTTTGGCTTCAATTCCCAACAGGCTCTTAAGGCTATACAATAATCCAAATATAACGAGGAGCTCGACGGCGATTACTGAAACCAGGCAAAAAAATATGGTGGGTGACAAGCTTCCTGCAGAAACTACCGGCATTGCGGTTTCCTCTGCGAAAACAGGTGATGATAGCATCAGTAAAAAAACAGCTATTAATCCGCCGGTTTTGTTTAAATGAGTTTGTTGCTTATTCCTCTTATCACGATAGATATCCATGCCACCTCTTACAACACTGGCCAATAACCCAATTGCCAGGAGTAAAATAAAAATAATTATTAACAGGGTAAGTGCCAGTGAATTTTCAAAAACAGATTGTTGTGGCGCAACACCTCCGCCCTTTGCTGAAGCAGACAAACAGGTGATTAAAAACAGCGGAAGAAGGAGGGCAATATGAGAACCGGGGTTTCTTAAAAATGTATTTCGGTGCATAACGTGTTTTTGTGTTGGTTCGTCGTATAGTTTAATGGAACGGGATATTTTTGGTTTCTTCAATTAAATTTTTGTCAGCTTTTACTGCCCAAAAAAGAACGGCGATAAATAACAGCCCAAAAATCAGGAATGAGCTTAACCCGTAAATGCTTACGCCACTTATTTTCTCGAGGTAATTAATAAATTTCATGTGTTTGAATTGATGATATTAAAAAAGGTAACTATGTGTTGTGGCATTGGTTTTGGGCTGTCAGCTATCAGCTATCAGCTTAACCGTAAGATTTGACACAAACATTCTTTTCATTAATTTAATTTATCAAATTAGTTTAGATTTTATTCACAAACTCAATGACATAATAGTTGGATCATAAGGCATTCTTAGCTGATAGCCGATAGCTGATAGCCGATAGCTGATAGCTGATAGCCGATAGCCGATGCATAAGGTTCACAACCGTTCACCTATTTAACTGCGGTCTTATCCGGGCTGCTTCCTTTGATATCGATGCCCAGGCGCTGTAGATAAGCAACCATCGCCAGTATTTCTTTATCATTCCCTATTTCAATTTTATCTGTTTTAAGACGTAACCGAATTTCATCGGCCTGCTTCATTAAATCATTATTGGCTGTTTTCTCATACCCATCCAGGTAAGGAACTCCGAGCTTGCGCATTGCCCAGATCATGGAAGGCGTTTTTGCAGTATCCAACTTATCATCAAAAAGCCATTGATACGAAGGCATAATAGAACCTGGTGACATAGAACGGGGGTCAAGCATATGATTAAAGTGCCAGCTATCCGGGTACTTCCCGCCTTCCCTTGCAAGGTCGGGCCCTGTTCTTTTACTTCCCCATTGAAAGGGATGGTCGTAAATAAACTCACCTGCTTTTGAGTATTCCCCGTACCTGGCAACCTCATCCCTGAAGGGCCTTATCATCTGTGAATGACAGGTATAACATCCTTCACGAACATAAATATCCCGACCGTGTAATTCAAGCGGGCTATATGGTTTTACACTGCTGATAGTAGGAACATTTGATTTTATGAGGAAGGTCGGTACCATTTCAAGGGCCCCGCCGATGGCCACTAAAATAAAACTGACGATAAGCATTTGAATCGGCCGTCTTTCAATCCAGCGGTGCCAGTGTTCTTTACCGTGAGGTTGCATCATCTTTTGCAGGGGCAGTGCTTCTGCTGCTTCATTTGCTACAAAAGACCCCTTTTGAATGGTTTTAAAAAGATTGTACACCATTAAAACCGCGCCTACCAGGTATAAAGTGCCCCCCACGCTGCGCGTAATATACATGGGGATAATATTAGTCACTGTTTCCAGGAACTGATACTTTAACTGGCCTTCCTCCGTAAATTGTTTCCACATCATGCTTTGGGTAAATCCGGCCCAATATAGCGGTATGGCGTAAACGGCGATGCCGATAGTGCCGATCCAGAAATGATTTTCCGCCAATTTTTTAGAGTAGAGCGGCGTGTTCCACATACGCGGAACTATCCAATATAAAACACCAAAGGTCAGAAAGCCGTTCCAGCCGAGTGCACCAATATGAACGTGGGCAATTATCCAGTCAGTATAGTGAGCAATGGCATTAACGCTTTTTAAGCTCAATAAAGGACCTTCCAGTGTGGCCATACCATAACAGGTGATGGCAACAACCATAAATTTCAATACAGGTTCTTCTCTTACTTTATCCCAGGCGCCTCTAAGCGTAAACAACCCGTTCAACATGCCACCCCAGGAAGGGGCAATCAGCATAATTGAAAATACCACCCCGAGAGTCTGTGCCCAGTTTGGCAATGCCGTATACAACAAATGATGCGGACCAGCCCAGATGTATAAAAATATCAATGACCAGAAATGAACGATAGAAAGCCGGTAAGAATAAACAGGCCTGTTGGCCGCCTTGGGCAAAAAGTAATACATTAAACCCAGGTATGGAGTAGTGAGGATAAAGGCTACCGCGTTATGGCCATACCACCATTGCACCAGAGCATCCTGCACACCCGCATACCCGCTATAACTTTTCATAAAGGATATAGGCAGTTCATACGAATTTACAATATGCAATAAGGCAACGGTTACCCATGTGGCAATATAAAACCAGATAGCTACATAAAGGTGACGTTCCCTTCTTTTTAAAATGGTGCCAAATATATTAATACCGAAGGCGATCCAAACTATGGTAATAGCAATATCAATAGGCCACTCGAGTTCTGCATATTCTTTACCGGTGGTTTTGCCCATCCACAATGATAAAGCGCCAGCGAGAATAATAGATTGCCATCCCCAGAAGTGAAATTTACTCAGCGCATCATTAAACATCCTTGTTTTACAAAGGCGTTGTAACGAGTAATAAACTCCCATAAAAATACCATTGCCTACAAAAGCGAAAATAACAGCGTTGGTATGCACCGGCCGCATCCTTCCAAAAGTAGTTGGTGCAAGATCAAGGTTCATGCCCGGATAAAATAATGCAATAGAAGCCCACAGCCCTGCCAGCATCCCCACAATACCCCAGGTGATAGTGGCATAGGCAAACCATTTTACGATCTTGTTGTCATAATAAAATTTGTCCGGTTGCATATTAGCTATAGTTGTTTATCTTTTATAATTGAGTCGTTGTCATCGAAAAGTATCCGCCGGGGAGGCGAGTAATCATCATCGAACTGGCCATTTCTTACACTCCAGATAAATGCCATCAAAAAAAGGGAGGCGATTGAAATGCTGGCAATTAATAGTACGACAATGACACTCATGTTTTTTATTATATGCAAATCTACTCACCGGCCACCCGGCAAATAGTGATCATGCTCATCATAAATGATGATGGCCATCACTGTTTTTAATATTAACATTTATAGTTTTAGCCGTCGGGCAATAAGATTTGTTGTTCCGAAGGTTAATAGTAGTACGGTAACGGAACTTGCCGGCATGAGGATAGCGGCCACCAACGGCGAAAGTATTCCCTGCAGGGCGAAATAAATTCCAATTAGATTATAAATAATGGAAAAGGCAAAACTGCCCGTGACAATCATTTTGTTATAGCGGCACAATGCCAGGAATGCCGTTAGTTGATGAAAACTCCCCGCTTCCAAAATTCCATCACTGGCCGGTGTAAACGTGTTCGTTTGTTCACAGACGGCTATCCCGGTATTGCTTTGTTTTAAAGCAACGGCATCATTGAGACCGTCACCTATCATCATTACATTGATTCCATCTTTTTGCAAGTCCCGAATAAATTCCTGTTTGTCATGTGGTTTTTGATGAAACATAATTTTTACGTCGCTGCCAAACATTTCCTGCAAGTATTTTTTTTCGCTATTGTTATCACCTGATAACACCGACAGCCGAAATCTTCTTTTCAATTCTTTGATGGTATTTCGAATTTCTTCCCGGTATGTATGCCTTACAACGAAATAACCTACTACTACATTGTCATAAGAAACATACACCCGTGATTCTTTTTCTTTTACTCCGCCCTTAATATTTAAAAATTCTTTTGAACCCATGCAGATTTCTTTTCCTGTTACAATGCCCCGAAGGCCCTTGCCGGGTTCCTCCACAATTTCCTCCACTTTTACCTGGCACTTACAACACAGATACTGGCAAACAGCTTTTGCAAGAGGGTGAGTGGACTGTGCTGCCAGCGAGGCAATTACTTCTTTCATACCGGGATTTAATGTTGAACCGATAAAATTTACTTCCTGCTCTTGTATCGAAGTAAGTGTGCCTGTTTTATCAAATACAATATGATCGGTTGCAGCTATGTTTTCAATAGCCCTGGCGTTCCTGAGGAACAAATGGTTCCTGGCGAGAATTCGCAATACGTTACCATTCGTAAACGTATTAGCCAGTAATAAAGCACAGGGACAGGCGATGATCAATATGGCAGTAACAACATTCCATGTTTTTGAAGGGTCGCTTACCTGCCAGTAAATACCTGACAGTAATGCTATTACAAAAACAACATAGGTGAAATACCTGCTTAATACATTTACAAATGATGGTTCGTCTGTTGTATCAACATTCGATTCCTGTTTGCTCCACAAACTGGTAAGATAACTTTGGGAAACTTCTTTAATGGTTAGTAATTCCATGAGCATACCTGTTTGCCGGCCCCCCGCATATACTATTTCTCCCACGTCCTTAAATACCGGCAACGATTCACCCGTCACAAAACTATAGTCAATGAGCGCCGCACCTTTTGTCAGGATACCATCAGCCGGTATCAGCTCTTCATGATGTATTAATAGCGTATCCCCAACTTTTATGTCTGGAAGTGGCGTAGGCACCTGTTGCCCGGTGGTAATCACCGTTATAGCAATGGGAAAGTAGGAAGTATAATCCCTGTCAAAAGATAATTGCCTGTAGGTTCTTTCCTGTAAAGATCTTCCGATCAGCATAAAAAAAACGATGCCACTCATAGAATCAAAATACCCGTTTCCATCCAGCATCAGTACCTCATAGGAGCTTCTTAAAAAGGTTATTATTATCGCGAGAGCTATTGGTGCGTCTACATGAAGGAATTTATGTTTTATACTCTTGAAAGCGGATATATAAAAAGGTTGGGCACAATACAACAGCACCGGCAAAGACAACATAAAACTCACTGAATGGAATACTGTTCGCAATATTCCTTCAGAAGCCTCCATTCCGAGGTATTCAGGGAAACTAAGCAGCATGATATTGGCAAAACAAAACCCGGCGATGCCTACCCTGTAAATAAGCCCTTTCTTACCTGTAACACGTTGATCTTTCAAATCATTTAATGATATGTAAGGCTCATAACCTACATCCGTTAATAACTCCACAATTTTACGTACGCTTATCTCCTTTTCATTATATACAAGGGCAATCTCCTTTAACGGAAAATTGACGGTGGTTTGAACGATCGCGCCATTAAGCCTGTTAAGATGTTCTAGCAGCCAAAGGCAGGAACTGCAGTGTATTTGGGGAAGATAAAAATTAATATGGACCAGCCCGTTATCTTTAAAACGTATTAACCGTTGCTGTATGACTTTATCATCAAGGAAAGCGAATTTATCCGGCCGTGATTTTGATGTACGGTTGATGCCTGGGGCTTGATTCAGTTCGTAGTAGGAACAAAGTCCGTTTTGATTCAGCAAGTTAAAAACCATCCTGCAGCCTTCACAGCAAAATGGTTTGTCGTCCTGAATAATGGTACGACTACTGCACGCTTCCCCACAGTGATAGCAGGCAAGGTGTTGTTGCAGAGCAGTTTTCAAAATATTAATGTTGTAAAGTGAAACATTTGTTCGATATCCTGAATGAATAGCAGGCACAAAAATAGTTGTCGTGCGAATTTTGAAAGGTGACAGCCGTCATCAAAAGTAATGATCGGTGTCATTGAAATGCTGCCCGCGTTCAAAGTAGTGGGAGATAATTACTGAATGCGGAAAGTCGATTTCATTAGCTTGACAGTTACAACTGTTTTCAGAATAGAAGGAACTGCCATACCTGGACTAAAAGAATCTGCGATGCCAAAGAAATTAAAATTTGTCAACGAACTTTCATTCTACCTATGAAATTTAATTCATTTATTTTTCTTAGCACCAGGCTTCGTAACATGTCAATGCCAGGTTAAAAATAGTAACAACATACAGTTTAATGAATTCAGGTGGCCTGAATTAAAAAAAATGGAGAAGCCACCTGAATTTGATATGAATTGCTATATTTTGGCTGGCAAAACAAAAAAGCCCGAAAACAGGGCGTTTTACTGGAGCACCCTTACTGCGGCACTCTAATGTAACCTTTGTTACCATCAACTCCCTTTGTTTACAACATCTTTGCGCACATATAAATATCTTATGCAGATAATTGGGTTTTTATTGGCGGCATTAGTAGGCATTTCACTGGGCGCAATTGGTGGTGGTGGTTCCATTTTAACAGTGCCCATCCTGGTATATGTGTTGGGTGTTAATCCAGTATTGGCAACATCATATTCTCTCTTTATGGTAGGTTCTACTTCTATGGTAGGCGCTTTTAATAATTATAGAAAAGGTTTGGTTAGTGTAAAAACAGCCTTGCTCTTTGGTTCAACTTCTATCACTACAGTATTTCTTACCAGAAAACTCTTAATGCCAGCTATTCCGGCTGTACTTTTTTCAAATGGAAATTTACATATAACGCAGGCAATGGCCACGATGGTATTGTTTGCTATTTTAATGCTGATGGCTTCTATTACTATGATTAGAAATAAAGGAGATGGTTTGGTGGTAAAAGATTCAGGCCATTCTACGCATTTATCTAAATTATTAATAAATGGTGTTGCCATAGGGTTGGCTACCGGTTTTCTTGGTGCAGGTGGTGGCTTTTTATTAATACCGGCTTTGGTGCTGCTTATTAAAATGCCCATGAAACTGGCCATTGGTACTTCATTATTAATTATTGCACTCAACTCATTAATTGGTTTTACCGGTGACTTAGGCCATTTTATAATTGACTGGAAATTTTTAATCACTATTACTTCAATTGCTATCTCAGGCACTTTTATCGGGGGACTTTTAACAAAAAAAATTGATGGTGAAATATTAAAAAAATCCTTCGGTTGGTTTGTTTTGGTGATGGGTATCTATGTTATTGTAAAAGAAGTATTCTTTACAACAACAAGACATTGATCTTAAAAGGTTGAACATGAACATAACGCCAGAGTGAATAACAACTGTAAGCCTGAAGACCATAAAGCTCAATTCGTTTAATCACTTTTGTACTATATAATTAAAAAGGAAAATACAACAACGAACACAATGCCACGCATTGGTGACCTGGAAGCCCTGCAAATATCTGATGAAAGAAATGCGCTGTGCCACTAAATAAAATGTACGTTAGTTTTCATGCCTGTAACAGCCGGAGTAGAAGATCGCGTTCTTTATAAAAGAAGGGTATGTCTTTGTTCAAAAGATTAAAAAGTGACTTTTTGAAAACGCCTGAAAGATAACTACCTAAAAAGTATAATTTAATTAAAAGTCATTTAATTACTAATGATTAGAACAAGTTAAGGGTAATCGGAAGTAAATAAAACATAGATTCTCTTTCTTTCATAATTGTTTCTAATTTCCTGTGTATGCAACAAATGTTACCAAACCTGCCAAAACTATTTGCCATATTTGCTTATTAAAAATAACGACTATGCAAATAGAACAAATTTATACCGGATGCCTGGCACAGGGTGCTTACTATATCACCAGCAATGGAGAAGCAGCGATTATTGATCCACTTCGTGAAACTGAACCTTACATGAACAGGTTACAAAAAGACAGCGTAAAACTCAAGTACATATTTGAAACACATTTTCATGCTGATTTTGTAAGCGGCCATGTAGACCTTAGTAAAAAAACAGGGGCCCCCATTGTTTATGGGCCAAATGCCACCTGTAAATTTGATTGTATTTCGGCAAAAGATGGAGAGGAATTTAAAGTTGGAGACATTATCATTAAGGTGCTGCATACACCCGGCCATACTATGGAAAGTACTACTTATTTACTAAAAGACGAAACGGGTAAAGACTATTGCATCTTTAGCGGGGATACATTGTTTTTGGGAGATGTTGGTCGTCCGGACCTGGCTCAAAAAGCTGCAGACATGACACAGGAAGAACTAGCTGGGTTGCTCTATAAAAGTTTAATGAATAAGATAATGCCATTGGCAGATGATGTAATTGTATATCCTGCGCATGGCGCCGACAGTGCCTGTGGTAAAAACATGATGAATGAAACAGTGGATACATTGGGTAACCAAAAGAGAATAAACTATGCTTTAAATCAACCCAACGAAGAAGCATTTGTAAAAGCTGTTACAGAAGGCTTACTCCCACCTCCCGCATATTTTGGATTAAATGTAGCTATGAATAAACAGGGATATGAAAGTTTTGAATCCGTAATGACGCATGGCATGAAAGCCCTTACGCCAAATGAATTTGAAGCAGCAGCAGAAAATAGCGAAGCATTAATACTGGATACCAGGGCATCGGCTGATTTTTATAAAGGCTTTATTCCACAATCAATAAATATTGGTTTAAATGGTGACTTTGCTCCCTGGGTTGGCGCTATGATTGCGAATGTAAAACAGCCTTTGTTATTAGTTACTGAGGAAGGTAAAGAAGAAGAAACGGTAACCCGTTTAAGCCGTGTGGGTTTTGATAATATTTTAGGGCACCTGCAAGGAGGCTTTGCTGTATGGCTCGCTGCTGGTAAAGAAGCTGATGTGGTGGACAGGATAAGTGCAGAACAATTTGCTGGTGAGGTAGACTTTGCAAAAGATAAAATTATCGATATCAGAAAAGAAACAGAATATTCGGCTGAACATATAGAAGATGCCTATAACCGCCCTTTTTCTTATATCAACGAATGGATAAAAGATATTAACCCCGAAGAACATTTTTATATGCATTGCGGAAGCGGCTATAGAAGTATGGCGGCAGCATCAATTTTGCAGGCCCGCGGGTATAGGAATTTTACAGAAGTAGATGGCGGGTTTAAAGCAATCAGCACAACAGCAGTACCCAGAACAAATTATGTTTGTCAGAGCAAAGTAATGAAAGAATATTAACCTATTTAAGTATGATTAAGCCGTCAGCTATCAGCTATCAGCTATCAGCTGCTTAAACCAGTTTGGGCCGACATCACCAATTTAATAACTTTAAAATTTGTAATTCATTCATTTTCAATGGGCAAATTTATGTTATATAAAAGTATCCGATTGGCTGGCGCCCATATCACCAGGTAAATAACTTTTAAAAATTTCTAATTCATTCATTTTCAGTGGTTAAATTTTTAGTCATATAGAAGTGAAAACAAAATTCGAAAATAACCCTGTCAAGCAACCAAAATTGAATCCCTAATTGGCAAAACATATCCCCTGATTTTTAGGATGCGCTATTGGATGGTTAGTAATAGGCGCTACCTTCCAAAACATTTTTTACAGCCAATTCAGATTCAGCATTACAAGTACTCCACAATTTATATCCGCCTGAAATATTGAATACATTCTTAAACCCGTTTTGCAGTAATAGACGTTGTGCTAAATAACCTCTTAAACCAATCTGGCAATAGATATAAATATTCCTATCGGCACAAATTTCATGCATCTTTCCCCGCAGGTCATCAACAGGTATATTGATTGCACCAGGGATATGTGCCGTAATAAATTCATGCTCATCCCGAACATCGATCAAAATATCACTTGTTGTTAGCTCTTTGATTGTAGTCCAGGGAACAACAATTAATCTTTTTTGCAAAATGTTTTCAGCAACAAATCCTGCCATATTCACTGGATCTTTTGCCGATGAATATGGTGGAGCGTAAGCATGCTCAAATTCTGTCAGTTCATAAATGGTACTTCCTCTTTGAATTACGGAAGATAACGTATCAATTCTTTTATCTACGCCATCCTTACCTATTACCTGCGCACCTAATAGCTTTCCATCTTCAGGTGAAAAAACAATTTGAATTGTCATTTTTTCAGCATTAGGATAATAGCCGGCATGTGAATCGCTATGCGTTGTAGATACAAGGTGTGCAATATTAGCTGTTATTAAATGTTTACTGGCGACGCCCGCTACAGCTAGTGTCATATCAAATATTTGAACTATTGCAGTATTTATTGAGCCATGGTATTTTTGATGATTGCCCAACACTAAGTTATTGGCACAAATTCTTCCTTGCTTATTAGCTGGACCGGCAAGATAAGTGGGCATTGATTTACCCGTAATTGGATTAATAAATTCTATCGCATCGCCCACAGCATAAATATCCTCGTTAGATGTTTGCAAATATTCATTCACTAAAATTCCTTTGGCAGTACCTAATTGCAATCCTGCATCTTCTGCCAGTTTTGAATCTGGTTTTACACCAATTGATAGTATCACCACATCTGCATCCAAAGGTTCCTTGTCTTTCAATAATACTTTCAATCCGTTTCCATTTCTTTCGAATCCGGTGACAGCCGTTTTTAATTTTAACTCAATCCCTTTGCTTCTTAAATGTTGTTGCGCGAAAGCTGCAATCGGAAAATCAGTGGGTGCAAGAATCTGATCACCCATTTCCACCAACGTAATTTTCATTCCTAAATGATGCAGATTTTCAGCCATTTCCAATCCAATAAAACCCGCTCCAATAATTACAGCCTTACCCCTGGGAAATTGCTGTACAAATGCTTTAATTCGATCCGTATCGGTTACATTTCTTAAAGTTAAAATCCCCTCGTTGTTAATACCTGGCAATGGTGGACGAACTGGCGATGCTCCTGGAGATAGAACGAGCTTTTCATACGTTTCTTCATACACTTCGCCTGTTGTTACATTTTTTATGTTTACTGATTTTAATTTAGTATTTATAGCAATAACCTCATTCAATACTCTTACCTCAATATTATACCGCTGTTTAAATGATGACGCCGTTTGCACAAACAATTTCTCACGATCTGTAATTACATCGCCAATGTAATAGGGCAACCCACAATTGGCGTAGGAAATATGAGCGCCCTTTTCAACCAGAATAATGGATGCATGTTCATCTAATCTTCTTAAACGGGCTGCAGTACTTGCACCGCCGGCTACACCACCGATAATTATATACTTCATCTTTTAGATTTTAATTCTGATGCAAAGGACGAGATATAAACGCATGAATAATGTAATAATTGTTACTTATCATAGCATGTTAGGGTACGGCAATATTTTTATCAATACCAAAAATGACCAACTATCCATGACAGTTGCTCTGATTTGAAAAGAAATAAGAAATTAATTATGGCAATAATACAATTCACCACACATGATTTCTAAAGAAAGGTATTTCTCTATAATGTAAAAACTGGAAATACCACGGCACTTTACTCATGCTTTAAAACCGTGAATTATACAACTACTACACATAAATCTGTAAGTTTAACCGTTAAAACAGGCTTACCTTTATACTTAGACTTTGATTAGATGGCGTTTAAATTTTGGGGGTTAAATGTATGTATGATTGGCTAATTATTCTATCGAATATGTTCTGTTGAAAAAAAGTATGAAAGCTATTTAAATAAATGTAACAAAAGTCACCTTTCTTTATTTTTATGTAATCTATCTTGCTAACTAAATTTTAAAAATTATGAAAAAGAATATGGGTAATGCAGATCGGATCATCCGCTTATTACTGGCAGCGGTTGTTGCTGTTTTATATTTCACCAATATGATTACAGGTACATTTGGAATTGTATTATTAGTTATTGCCGGTGTATTTGTATTAACGAGCCTGAATAGTTTTTGTCCACTTTATAGTTTAGTTAATTTAAATTCCTGCCCAGTTAAAAAAAGTTAAGTATTAAAGTAACGCATAGATTTTTACCAGTGTTATGTCAATTTTAAAATGACGCATTGGCAATCAGCCTTCAGCTATCAGCTATCGGTAGGAAGCTACTTCTCGCATTGTTTTCCTGATAGCTAATAGCTGATGGCCAGCATAACCGACAGTTTATTATTGACATGACAGTAGTTATTTGCTGTATCAGTCTGATAGTAGCATGTAATATGGCTACGCAACCAATAAATCTTCCTGTGCCTGAATTTGAAAAGGCAATTAGCCAGGAAAATATTCAGTTAATGGGTGTTCGCACTCATGCAGAATATCAGTCAGGCCATTTGACCAATGCTCTGTTTGCAAATTGGAATAGACATGCTGATAAGCCAGTGGTAAAGACTGTTGAAGTAAAACAAATAACAGAGGCCAGGTATCTGGCACAAATCTCTTTAGACAAAACATATCATGAACAAGATTAAACAGCAAGAATATGAAACAATCTATTTTGAGTAATTGGAATTTTCTTAGGTTACTACGCCTTGTTATCGGGGTAGCAATAATTGTACAGGGCATTTTGGCAAGAGATATCTTGTTTGGACTTGCAGGATTATTATTTACCAGCATGGCTGTTTTTAATATTGGCTGCTGTGGAACGGGAGGATGTAGTGTGCCATCAAAAAAGATATCTCAACCTACAAAAGATATTAGCTATGAAGAAGTGGTTTAAAAATAATATGCTCTTTTTTATTGGTGCAATATTGGGTGCCGTAGGCGGATATATGTATTGGAAATTTGTAGGTTGTTCAAGCGGCAGTTGTGCTATTACGTCAAAACCAGTCAACAGCACCTTGTATGGGGCATTTATGGGCGCGCTGCTGTTAAGCATGTTTAAAAAAACAAATAAAGCAGTAAAAAGGATAATATAATTATTATGACATTCAACGAAGTAATACAATCTGAAAAACCAGTATTGGTAGATTTTTTTGCAGAATGGTGTGGCCCTTGTAAAATGATGGCCCCAATTCTTAAAGATGTAAAGCAGCAAATTGGTGAAACAGCTACTATTATAAAAGTAGATGTAGACAAAAGTCCTGAAGCTGCCAGTCAATATAAGATTCAGGGGGTACCTACACTAATTCTTTTTAAAAACGGCAAGCCCTTGTGGCGGCAAAGTGGCGTAGTACCTAAAGCCGATATAATTAACATTATTAAACAACACGTAAATAAATAAATTTTATGAAATTTTCAAACCTGTTTGGTGGTGGAACCACTGCCAACTTGCAAAGCATTATTAGTGATGGTGCTTTTTTGGTAGATGTGAGAACACCTGGAGAATTTGCCGAAGGCTATGTAAAAGGTTCAGTAAATATTCCTTTAGATAAAGTGCCATCTCAACTGGCAGAATTTAAAAACAAGAAGAATATAGTTGTGTTTTGTCGCAGCGGAGGAAGAAGCGGACAGGCCAAATCTATTTTAGAACAAAATGGATTTACCAGCGTAATAAATGGCGGAACATGGGAAATTGTAAATAAATACGTAAAATAAGGCAGCAAGTATTTAGAAAAGGGAAGTTTGATAAAATTGGCTTCCTTTTTTTGTGCCTGCTAATGTATGGTTTAAATAGTTTATGCTATCCCGGCAATGCTGCATAAAATAAACAAGGGATTTATATTCAATTTTAGTCCCTTGTTTATTAAATTAATTCAAGTTAGCAGCATCTCTTTTCATCATCTTTCACTCCTGCTTTCTTTAAGATTATTTCCAGTGAACAGGAACGGGTAAACGAAGATTGCAGCAGGTTAACTCCTACAAATATCCCCAACCATAGCCATCGCATATTTACATAATAAGCCAATAGAACGCTTACTAAAACAAAAGTACCGGCTACCGCCCTGACAATTCTTTCTTTCATATCTTTTGAGTTTACTGTGAGGAGTTTTCTACAGGAAGAATAAAAGCCCTGAGCGGAAAATCTCCGGGATTTTCCAGGTTATACTCCCTGATAAATTGTAAGGCTGTATTCGCCTTTTCGTCCTCTGTAAAGGAAAATAAAAATACATAGTCAAAACGGGCATCGCTGATACCAAACCAACTGTTAATAAGATTGTGATCAGAGCCATCGTTGAATCCAATAATATCTGTTGCACTAAAAACATGAATACCTGCTCTCCTGAAAATGGTTGTTACCTTTTCACGGTATTCTTTAAGTGCTGTTACGGCAAGTAATTTCATATTGAAAATTTTATTTGATTTTGCCACGCATCATTTTAAAATACAGGAGCGGCACTACCAACAGGGTTAAAAACGTAGATGTAATGGTGCCCCCAATAAGTGAAATAGCCAGTCCCTGGAATATAGGATCTGAAAGAATAATAACCGCTCCCATCGCCACAGCTCC
>JBDSBP010000301.1:0-12934 GCA_039921525.1 Chitinophagaceae bacterium
AAATATAAAATCAGTAACTCCCGGGCTTGTATTTGTACTTGCCGTAAAGTCTTTATTTAACGCCGAATCCAATTCTGCCAGTAAGCCCTTGTAAACAGTATATCCATCATCAAATTTTGGCTGCAGATTGTCTGCCCCTTTGAAAGCTTCGGTATAAGGAACCTGATCATAAAGATCAACTAGCACCTGCATGGTATAAGCCTTCATTACGGTACCTATTAAATAATAATTCCAGTCTTTGGAAGCAGCCGCTTTCGTGATAACAAAATTCAAATCGTTCAAAGCCCCGGAATAAAGTTCTACCCAGGCAACACCTGAATTGGTAGAACCATACCCCTTGGTAAGGTTGTAGGCATCTACGTCTTTATACTGATTGGAAGTTGTTCCCTGTGTATAATATTGCGCCCATATCCCACCTAGTATACCCAGGTCTCCACCAATCCTTCCCGCGGAAGAACCTACTGCTGCGGGAAAAACCAATTTAGGTGTTAATTGACCTAAACTTGGGTTGCTAGGATCAACATTAATATCAAGCTGTTTTTTACAGGCCATTAATCCTATCGCAGCAATACCTAAAAAAATTATTATTATTTTTTTCTTCAACATTTTTGAAAATTTTTAATTAGAAACTAATTTTCAATGACACGCCATATGATTTAGACGTGGCAGAACCAGCCTGTTCTCCAAATTCACCCACTAAATCATTTCCCAGATTAGTAACTTCCGGATCTATAAACGTATTTTCCTTAGGCACCCATACTAAAAAATTTCTACCAATAGCAGACAGGGTAATCGCGGAAGCCTTTATTTTACCAGCCCAGGCTTCGGGCAACCGGTAACTCAAAGTAATATCTCTCAGTTTTATAAAGTCTTTAGGCAGAATAGTGTTTTTCCAGGAATTTACCTGGTTAGTGGTATGATACCAGTAATCATCTACATCGGTCATAATTATTGGATGCGTGTTTTCCGCGTAGGAAGGCTTGCCTTGCGCATCTGTACCTGTTTGCACCACAGAATTAGGTATGATGAATGGACGGCGATCATTATATTGTGTTAACCACGCATTCCCTACAAAGTAAGTCAGATCTGCCGTTCTCGAAACAAAATACCCGCCGTTGCGATAATCGAAATTAAATCCCAGGCTCCAGTTTTTATAAGCGAAATTATTATTTAAGCCCATCATGAAATTCCTTTGAACATTTCCATACATTTCGTCATCCGGGGATTGAACAAAAAAACCGGCTGAATTAACCACAGCTTTCCCATCGCTTGTTATTACTTTACCAGGAGCTTCTATTATTCCTATGGGCTGACCAACGCGGGCAACCATTTTGATATCATAACTAGAGTTAAAATCAACTTTATCCAGGCCTGCAGGGAGTTCGAGAACCTTATTGCGGTTTTTTGTATACGTATAATTTATGGTCCACGTGAAGTCTTTTGATTTAACAGGAGTTATATTCACACTGAGCTCTATTCCTGTGTTCTCAACCAAGCCAAAGTTTTGCACAAGGGACAAATATCCTGTTGAAGCGGCAATCGGAACATTCAGGATTTGACCTTTTGTGCGTTTGTTGTAATACGTTATATCAAACCCGAGTCTACCTTTTAAAAATCCCATTTCCAAACCCGCTTCGTATTCTGTTGTAAGCTCAGGTTGTAATGTATTGTTACCAATTATATTTCCTACTTCAAAAGCGCTTACACCACCCAAAGGAAATATAATATTTCCAAAGCCCAGTGACGCGTTACCTGCCACTCCAGTGGATAACAATGAATATTCAGGGGCATCTTTACCAGTTTTGCCAATGGATCCACGAACTTTCAAAAATGAAATTCCTGCACCGGATAAGTCGGCAATTTTGTTAACCAGGATACTTGTATTTACTCCAGGATAGAAATAAGAGTTTTTGTTAATGGGCAATGTACTGGACCAATCGTTACGTGCACTTGCGGTAACAAACAAGAAATCCTTGTAAGAAATAGCGGCTTGTGCAAATACACCCATTAATCTTCTATGATTGAGTGTTGCAGTTGTTACCGGAGAACTTCCCGTATTGGTGATATTGTAATAACCGGGTATGGTAAGATCGGTAATTTGGGAAACATGTCTTCTGCTTTCACGATCATTGTAGTTATATCCTACAAAACCTGTAACATTAAAATCCTTTAAAAAATCTTTATTAAAGTTTACAAAGAAATCAGAATTAAATTCTCTTACATAATCACTAAGTTCCCGCACTCCACCAATCAATGGAGAAGATAGACCAGTAGCTTCATCATTTATGGAGGGATTACCTCTCCAAGTATTTGGTTTCGGGCGCTCAATCGCCTGCCAGTCTGTAACACGGGCGTCAGCTACATCCACACCTGTTCTCAACGTATATTGATTGCTTTGCTGAAATCCCATCCCAGTTCTATATTTCCGAAAACACGATCATTCTGATTGGTGTTCCCATTTTCAAATAATGAATAATAAGGATTGGAAGCATAAGGGGTAAAATAATTATCCACATCAAAAAACTTATTTTTATAAGCTCTAAAATCTCCAATTGGAATGTCCCGAGATGTCTGAATAATATTTTCAAAGGTTGAAGAACCGGAGGCCGTAGCATCGGTATTGGCCGTCTTTCCGCTCTTATTAATATAATTTAATGAGGCAGATGCGGTAAATTGATTCGCCTTAATTTGACCACGTAAGGAGATGTTGTTTCTCCTGTAAACGTCCCTGTCTGAGGGCAGAATACCATCGCTATAAATATTTCCATAAGACATGTAAAAGTTAGCCGTTTCATTACCACCTCTTATGGCAATGTTATTATTTATCTCTTTACCCACATCATAAAAATCCCTCACATTATCTTCCACTGCGCTAAATGGTTTTATTAATCGCGAATTGTCAACAACAGAACCCCAAAGCCGATCTTTTCCATCTAATTTAGGTCCCCAACTTCCATTTTCTTCTTTCCAGTGTTGCGCATTCCATCCCTGGCCAAACGTGTTTTGAAAATCTGGCAGTTTACCCACACTGGAAAAAACTGCTGAAGAAGTAAAATCTACCGTAAGTTTTCCCGAACGCCCTTTTTTTGTGGTTACCAACACCACTCCATTTGAAGCTCTTGAACCATACAGAGAGGTGGCAGCTGCTCCTTTAAGTATTGATATATTATCAATATCGTTTGGATTTAAATCGTTCAAACCATTCCCAAAGTCAACACCCCCATGATTTAAAAAGTCATTGAATGATCCGAGCCTACTATTATTAAAAGGAACACCATCAACAATTATCAATGCCTGGCTGTTTCCTGAAGTACTCAAAGAAGAATATCCCCGCAAGATTATTTTACTGGAAGAACCGGGTTGACCACCGACGGTAGAAATATCGGCACCGGCAACTCGTCCCTGCAATCCATCCAGAGCGCTAACCGGGGCGGATCGAACTACATCTTCGGCCCTGAATGTAGATGCAGAGTAGCCAAGTTTATCCCTGCTGCGGGTTTGTCCTAATGCAGTAACCACCACTTCCTGAAGATTAGAGGTCGCTTTTAAAGACACTGAAATAGTTGTCCTGTTTGAAACAGAGATTTCCTGTTTGTCAAAACTGGTAGCGCTTATTATAATGGTAGCAGTTTTTGCGGCCTGAATTGTGAAATTTCCATTTTGATCGGCAGGAACCCCTGTATTACTTCCTTTGATCTTAACCGTAGCAAAGGGAACAGGCTCTCCTTTCTCATTTTTAATTTGCCCACTAACTGGGGAGGTTTGGCTAAAAGCTACCATAGTACAAAATAGCAGCGTGGTAAACACGGATACAAGTTTTCTCATGTGATAATAGTTTGAGGTAACGAAGAATACTTTAACACATTAGTAATGTCAAAGTTCAATACTATTAATAAATGACAGCTGGCAAGTCATATATGCTGCAAATCTATAACAAAAAGTTAAAGTAAATGGCCTATTTGCTGTTTCTCAGTTCATTTATACGTGCCATATTTTGAAAAAACTTAAGTTAAGGAATTAATTTGCAGGATTTTTTTAATGTAAATTTTTTAAAAACGTTTCTTTTCATGGGATATAAACAATTATAATTTTTTACATATATGCTCAATGTTATTGATCGCTGTGTTTCTAAAGGGCAAAAAGGAGCTGGAACTTAATTTCTGTTTTCTTATTGCCATTAATTGTATCGGTGCCAGATCCGATGCTCCTTTTATTTAAATAACTTGTCTGTGCAACCTTTAACCAGCATTCTGTTTTTATTCTTTTGGCACCTATTTTTTTTACCCGGGCAGACACATCAAGATGAACATTAATATAGTAGCGAAATCCCTTATCAAAAATTGACGGAATGGAAAAACCGTAAAGCACATCATTTTCATAAGCATATAATCTTGAATTGTAGCCAGTAGTTTCGAAATAAAGTAATCTCATATTTCCCGACCAGTGCTTTAAAACAGGCTTATATAAAATATCTGTAAATAGCAGGAACCCCTCTTCCTCATTAGCCTGCTTTTTATTATAAAAGATGGCTTCTACCCGGTTTCTTAAAGTTATAGCCCGGCTAATGGATATATTGCTGTTAATGCGCCAGTTTTGCCTTACACTATTTTCCAAAATACCGGTTGTTAAGTTGCCACCTGAAACATTTTGCTGTTTACTCTCATTACTGAAAAAAGTATAAAATTCTACCTGCTTATTGGGTTTGTATAGTACCTGCAAAAAATATTCCCTGCCCGAGGAAGGCGCATCTACACGATATTTCAACCAGGGAAAATGGTAACCATCCGTATATGCATTGATTTGTACCTGGTCAGATGGCCTTATACACAGGCCGGCAAACAAACCCTTTTCATTAACGGGCGCCCCATTCTCGGTAAATGCATCTGCATAAAACGATTGATAACTTCTGCTAATGGAGCGATATATTATTGAAAGATCTACACCGGGAGAAAGTGACACCAGCAATCCATTTAATAAAGCTTTATTAAGTTTTTTATCTATAGCCGCTTCGCCGAATAAGTGGCAATTTTTATAGGTGTAACTATAATCAATGCTTTCATTAGCGAAAATTCTTCCCGAAGGAGTAAAAAGATTATAAGGTCTGTCTTCCTTTTGAAAGGGCAAAGAAAGTTTGAACTGAACTGCATTGACGGCAATATGCCATCTTTCAACAGCATATTTGATAGAAGCACCTGCTGCGAGTTGCTGAAAATTATTCCTGTCTTCCAGTTCACTGGGGGTGCGGTTGTACCCTGAAACAAGGAAGGAAGAAATATGACCTTTATCCATTACAGAATCTTTCACCTTATTACCACTTAAGTTCCGAACTGATAAAAACATCGTAGTCTCCCATTTTCCTTTTTGTATGGTAATACCACCCCCCCGATGAAAATTATATTCACCGGCAGCTGTGTAGGGCCGAAGTACCGGGGATTGTCTTTTAACCGTTGAAATCTCGGCACTTTTCTTAAATGCCATGCCCTGCCATTGAATCAAACCCTGTCCCATATTTACGGTAAAATCGCCAATAACTAATGATCTAATAAACCCCAGCCTGGTCACAAAAAAATGAAAGGAATAGAAATCAAAACCGGCTTTTTGTTTTCCGTTGAAAAATTGTTCACCGGCATCCTTATCACCCAATATTCCCCATTGCAATAAATTGCGGTAGTTATAAGAATATCGTACCATTAACCGGCTTGCATTGCCAAGATAGTGATTACCGGAATCTGGTTTTGCCAGAAACCCATCTGCCTTTTCTAATACCTGTGATGTTCGTATCAACAGGTTATGATTACCATCGGCCCATCGTTCTTTGATATTATCCGCGAAACGTATGTTTTGACTTATAGTGATAAAAGGCAGTAGTTTTTGTATGATATTGATATTCCAGGAAGGTATAGCTTGCAATTCATATATATCAAGCAATTTGCCCAAAAGGCGCCGGTAATTCAGAAAATTTTCTATCTGCAGATCGTTTAGCATCAGCAATTCCTTCAATTCGTCCTCATCAGCATAATTAAGGTTGAGTGGATGTTTTTTTAAATTTTCTAATTGCAGGAGATAGGAATCATCTTCCATTTCAACACCTGTTTTTTCGGCCAAAACTTCTACGGAACGCTCGAGGATGTTTACAGTATTATCCTTCCCTTGGGCAAATAACCCGGAATTGCCAAGCAGGTAAAAAGCCATCAGGAAAACAGGTTTCATTCCTGATCCGATTTACTATCATTAAACGTAAAAATCAGTAGCATGCAGGGCGTTAATCCGGCCTGGGGGTGCCAGTCGGCCGCCACATCAAGCCGGTAATTTTTCCAGGATACTCCTGCACCCGCAAAATAACTGGCGGATGCCGATGATAAGCCTCCCCGAATGAAAATCTGCTTTACAAAGGCGTACTGCATGGAGACATTTACATTCACCGGCTGATTCTCCTCCTTAACGAGAACGGCAGAAAAAAATAACTTTTCAGATGCCTCGTATCCTGTGCCGAACGAGTACATGGAGGCCAGCTTTTCCCCAGCATTATTACCAAATTTCCCACCTACAGGATTATATATATGTAATCCCCCATACAGTTTATCTGATAAATGAATAATGGTACCAAGCTCGAAATTCATTGCTCCCGCGCTGCCATACCCCGCCATACTGATACGATAATAATTGAACTGTACACCCAAATCTATTTTTTGTCCCAATGCCTTTCCATAAGCAATCCCCCCATGAGATTCATTGTAACCGGCAAATCCAAAATAATCTGCTGTTATGCCTGCACCAGCCCGCGGTAAAGGAAAGGAAATCGCTGTTGAAAAACGCTTTAGCTCGTTGAGCATATATCTTCTTTCAGAATACAGGCCAATGGTCGTGCTTTTTATGTGCGATAGCGAAGCCGGGTTAGCAGTAAAAGAAAATACATCTGTAAAATCTAGGCTGTACGCGCCCACACCGGCATAACCTGCGGGGCGGGAAGAATGTATTTGGGAAAGGCAAGGTCTTACAAAAAAAAATAAAGGTAGAAAGCACAAGTATCTCATAAATAATATTTTTTGTGATGGGGCGGAAGCAATTAATTCATGTGGGAAATTCTGAAAATGCTGCGATAAAAAATAAGTGTTTTACCTGTATTTTCTCCGATGCCACTTATTACCTTTGCGCCATGCAAATTTTAGATGGTCAGTTAGTGTCCCAGGCTATAAAGGATGAATTAAAAATCAAAGTAGCACAGCTCGTTTCCGAAGGCAGGAAGATGCCTCACCTGGCTGCGATACTAATTGGTAGCAATGGCGCCAGCGAAACGTATGTGGGTGCGAAAGTAAAAGCGTGCGCTGAAATCGGATACAAATCAACTTTGATCAACCTGGAAGAAGCCATCCCCGAAAGCAAAGTACTAAGCATAATAGAAGATCTGAATAACAACCCGGACATTGATGGAATATTAGTTCAGTTTCCTTTACCAAAACATGTTTCTGAAGAAAAGGTAGTGAACACCATCGCCCCGACGAAAGATGTGGATGGATTTAACCCGATCAGTGTTGGCAGGCTGGTACAGGGGCTGGATACCTTTATCCCGGCTACTCCTTATGGGATAATGTTGTTGCTGGAACATTATAAAATTGATACAAAGGGAATGTCGGCAGCTGTGATCGGAAGAAGTAATATTGTAGGAAGGCCCATGAGTATTCTTTTAAGCACAAATAATAACCCTGGCAATTGCACGGTAACCCTCTGCCACTCTCAAACAAGGAATCTTAACCATATCTTGCTCGAATCAGACATAATAGTGGCCGCGCTGGGCAGACCGGAATTTATAAAAGGCGATATGGTAAAAGAAGGAGTAATCATTATTGATGTAGGCATCACCCATGTGGCGGATGCTTCCAAAAAATCAGGATTTGCCTTAAAGGGTGATGTTCATTTCGCTTCAGTTTCTCCAAAATGCCGTTTTATAACGCCTGTTCCAAGAGGTGTAGGTCCCATGACCATTGCCGGGTTAATGAAGAATACCTATAAAGCCTGCGAAGAGATGAATTAATGAGGTGTGAGTTTGGCTATCGGCTATCAGCTATCAGCTATCGGCTATCAGCTTTGGTCACCAGGTGGGTCAAATGTCGTAATGTAAATACTTGTAGTTAAATAAAGGTCACACATAAATTGAGAATTCAAACGCCAGGTGAGATAACTTTAAAAGTAGCATGATTAACTCCTTAATTATTTACCAATTTGGGTTAAGTTATATAGTAGCAATAGTACATAAAAGCGAGAAAAAAATAAAAATACTTTGTCCGTTTATATTTATCCTCCGACATTTTAGTGTCCTCGCTCATACCTCCTACCTCAAACCTGATTCCTTACATGATTAAACGCAGGGAGCCGAATTATTTTACGAACTTTACCGCCGCATGATCGCAAGCATTAAACATATAACCCAAACGCTCCCAGTAATGGAGGCATTTTATACAATCCAGGGAGAAGGATTTCACCAGGGTAAGGCAGCCTATTTTATTCGCCTTGGTGGTTGTGATGTAGGTTGTGTATGGTGTGATGTTAAAGATAGCTGGGAAGCCAGCCGTCATCCGCAAAAAACCCTGCCGCAAATTGTTACAGAAGCTGCAGAATATCCCGGCAGAATGGCTATTGTTACTGGCGGAGAGCCGTTGATGCATGACTGCACAGAACTTACTCGCCAGTTGCACCGCGCTGGTTTTCAAACCAATATCGAAACATCCGGTTCGCATTCTCTCACAGGGAACTGGGATTGGATCTGCCTTTCGCCCAAAAAATTCAAACCTCCTCTTCCCGGTATTATGCCGGTAGCAAACGAGTTAAAAGTAGTTATCTTCCATAAAAGCGATTTTGAGTGGGCGGAAAAACATGCGGCCCAGGTATCGCCATCATGCAAGCTTTACCTTCAACCAGAATGGGATCGGGCAGCCATCATTACCCCTCTAATTATTGACTATATTAAAATGCATCCTCAATGGGAATTAAGCCTGCAGATACATAAATACATAAATGTGCCGTGAGCAGGTATGAGTTTAGCTATCAGCCTTCAGCTATCGGCTTTGGTCACCAGGTTGGACCGATTTCACAATGTCAATAACCTGGAAGTTATGATGAGACATCGGAAGATATTAAGTAAAAAATAGCTAAAACATAGTGTTAAAGAATAAACCCTTCAACTATTCGTTTTCTTTCAATAGCTACCTTTCCGTTATGAAGTATTTGTTTTTTATTTTTACATTTATCCTGTTCTCCATTTTGGTAAAAGCGCAGCCTGATCCGGCCAAAGTGGATAAAAAAGCTGCACAGGCATATGCAAAAGCGTTGGAATTGGCTGAAAACGGAGATTACAGGCAAAGTATCAAGGTTTTACAGGACGCGGTAAGAATAGCGCCCAAATTTGAAGATGCATGGCTTTCGATTGCTGGCATGTATGGCGAACTGAAAAACTACGACGAAGCAATTGCCAATTATGAAAAAGCAAAGGCTATAGATTCTGTTTACTTCAAAGATTACAACCTGCCCTATTCTATCAATCTTGCTGGCAAAGGAGAATTCGACAAAGCCCTGGTAGCAGTAAATGAATTTTTAACCATCTCCAACCTGAATGAAACAAGTCGGAAGGCGGGCGAATACCGTAGAAGCTGCTTTAGTTTTGCCACATCCTATGCGCAGGCTCACAATAATACTGATTATAAATTTGAACCAAAGAACTTGGGAGACAGTATAAATACCAAAGATCTTGAATATTTTCCCACGCTTACTATTGATGGTAAAGAGTTAATCTTTACGCGCAGGGTAAATGGTACTAATGAAGATTTTTATGGGTCAACTTTTGTAAATGGTGGTTGGGGTAAGGCCAGGAGCCTAATTGGAAAAATCAATACTAACCGTAATGAGGCAGCGCAGAATATTTCACAGGATGGTCAATGGCTGATATTTACCGGGGGCGATTTCCCGGATAGCTATGGAAATTTCGACCTGTATATTTCTTATCTTACTTCTTCAGGCGAATGGAGCACGCCGGAAAATATGGGTCCTAATATAAATAGCGCCTCGTGGGAATCTTCGCCGTGTTTGTCGCCCGATAAAACGGATCTCTATTTTGCCAGTGGCCGCGCCGGAGGATATGGAGGAAGCGATATTTATGTAAGTCATCATTTACCAAATGGCAAATGGAGCGTAGCCGAAAACCTGGGGCCTGAAATAAACACGGTAGGCGATGAAAGTTGCCCATTTATTCACGCGGATAACCACACACTTTATTTTACATCTAACGGGCATCCCGGTTATGGCGGAGATGATTTGTACCTGGCTCATAAAGGCCCGAAGGGAAAATGGAGCATCGCCGAAAATTTAGGCTATCCTATTAACACCATCGAAAAGGAAGGGACCATGGTAGTTTCGGCCGATGGAAAAAACGCCTACTTTGCGAGCGAAAGAAATGATACCCGCGGTGGCCTTGACCTGTATACATTTGAATTACGTTCCGATATAAGGCCTATAAAGACTTTGTGGGTGAAGGGAAAGGTGTTTGATAAAAAAACAGTCAAAGGTTTGCCATCGGCCGTTGAACTAACGGACCTGCTTACCAGGGAAGTAGTAAGCAAAGTGCAGACAGATGAAACGGGAAATTATCTTATTACATTACCTACCGGCAGAGATTATGCATTTAATGTCAAGCGCAAAGGCTATTTATTTTTTTCTGAAAACTTTCCCTTAAGTCAGAAAAGCCCCGATTCAATATATAATATCGAGATTCCTATGCAACCACTGGAAGCCAATGCCTTGATCGTTTTGAAAAATATATTTTTTGATAATAATGAATATGAATTAAAACCAGCTTCCCAGTTTGAATTAAGCCTGGTAGCAGAGTTGTTACAGGAAAATCCTTCTCTAAAAATACAGATAACCGGACATACAGATAACGCAGGAACCGCGGCGTCCAATTTAGCATTGTCTACAAACCGCGCGCGGTCTGTTGTTAGCTATCTTTCTTCCAAACTTATTGATGCGAAGAGGCTCTCGTATAAAGGTTTTGGCGATACTCAGCCAGTGGCGGATAATAAAACAGAGGCAGGCAAAACGCAGAACCGGAGGACAGAGTTGAAGGTGGTTGCGTACTAGTGTTAGATGCTTTGGCTATCAGCGGTCAGCTATCAGCGGTCAGCTAACAGTTATCAGGAGGAAATTACTTCTCTCATTGTTTACCTGATAGCTGACCTCTGAGGGCTGACAACCAGCATAACCGACAATTTATTATTGAAATGATATCAGAATGCTGATTTACTGATTATTGACCTGTGATTAAAATGATTATTGATTACAATGATTGGTGTTAAAATAAATCTTTTCGAAATAACTTAAACCTGGTTTAACATTGGGTGGAATCAACAAATAGAAAAATCATAGCCAATTAATTAAACTTTCTATTCATAGTTTAAACAATCGTTCTGACAAACCGTGTTTTTCCGCAAATTTTTGCGGAATTTTTATTTACATTAACGCCGGTTTCCAGGAATTAATTTTTGATACATGTTAACGGAACTTCATTACCAGATCGCTTTAACTTTTGTACCGAATATCGGCGCCGTGCAGGCCCATACCCTTGTTGAACAATACAGTAATGCCAGCTCCATTTTCAAAGCAAAAAAAACCTTGCTTGAACGAACGGAAGGCATCGGTACAATACGAGCAAACAGCATTAAAAATTTTAATGATTTTAAAAGAGTGGAGGAAGAGATAACCTTTCTACAAAAATATCAGATAGAGCCTTTATTCCTTACACATGAAAACTATCCCAAAAGATTTCTCCATTGTTATGATCCCCCCACTTTGTTATATTATCGTGGCACTGCCAACCTGAACTCTTCTAAAGTACTCGCTATTGTTGGCACCCGGATAAATACCGAATATGGAAGGCAGGTAACGGAACAATTAATCAAAGACCTCTCTATACAGGACATTTTAATTGTAAGCGGGCTTGCATTCGGCATCGATGCTATTGCTCACAAATCTTCTTTAAAATATGACCTTCCCACTGTTGGCGTAGTGGGCCATGGGTTAGACACCATTTATCCCAGCCAGCATGCGGCGCTTGCGAAGGAAATGATTCAGCATGGTGGTTTACTCACCGAGTTTTGCAGCAAAACCAAACCGGATAAACATAACTTTCCTATTCGCAACCGCGTGGTAGCCGGAATGTGCGATGCGACGGTTGTAGTAGAAACAAGTATTAAAGGAGGCAGCATGATCACTGCGGAAATGGCCAATAGCTACAACCGGGATGTGTTTGCGGTGCCTGGCAAAACAACCGACAGCAAAAGCGCCGGCTGTAATCACCTGGTGAAAACGAATAAAGCTATTTTACTCACCGATGCAAAACAGTTGATAGAAACATTGGGCTGGGAAGATAAAAAGAAAAAAACAGTCAAAATACAACGGGATCTTTTTATAAGTTTAAGCAATGAAGAAAAAATTATAACGGATATCCTGAAGGAAAAAGAAACAGTACCCATTGATGAATTGCTTTATTCCAGTAAATTAAGTAGTAGCGAATTAGCTGCAGCTATATTGAACCTTGAATTCCAGAATGTGATTGTTTGTTTGCCGGGGAAGAGTTATAAGCTGCTGTGAGAGGGCTGTCAGCTATCAGCCATCAGCTATCAGTTTTTGCTTCCATCTATAGATCACTTTTTGGACCGAAAGATAAAAAGTTGTATTTTATAGCATGAGGATCAACATCTAAAATAATGTCAGCCTTTTGATCAGAGCTGATAGCTGACCGCTGATAGCCACTCAACGGGGGAAACTACATATCTTATAAAAAATTTTGAACCATTTCACCGCTCCCCTATCTTTGCACATGGCAACAAGAATTACTCCCTCTCATAAGATACAATACTTAAATAAAATTTCAGGTGAAGGACTAACA